>NZ_JAWSTH010000030.1:0-62363 GCF_033542075.1 Conexibacter stalactiti | reverse complement strand
CGCTCGCGAGCGCGCTGCTGGAGCGCGGCGACGAGGTCGTCGGGCTGGCGCGCACCGACGCGGCCGCCGCGGCGCTGGCCGCGCGCGGCGCGCAGGTCGTGCGCGGCGACCTGCTCGACCCGGCCGCGCTTGCGGCGGGGATGGCCGGCTGCGCGCTCGTCTACCACGTCGCCGGCGTCAACTCGCACTGCCCGAAGGATCCCGCGCGCCTGCTGCGCGTCAACGTCGAGGGGACCGGCGCGGTCGTGCGCGCCGCCGCCGAGGCCGGGATCGGGCGCGTCGTCTTCACCTCCTCGGCGGCCTCGCTCGGCGAGGAGGAGGGGACGGTCGGCGACGAGTCGACGCCGCACCGCGGCAGCTACCTGTCGCTCTACGACCGCTCCAAGCACGAGGCCGAGCAGCTCGCCTTCGCGACCGGCGCCGAGCGCGGCGTCGAGGTCGTCGCGCTCAACCCCTCGTCGGTGCAGGGGCCGCCGCGCAAGGGCGGCAACGGCGCGATCATCATCGCCTACCTCAACGGCAGACTGCGGGCCTTCGTCGAGACGCACGTCAGCGTCGTCGACGTGCAGGACGTCGTCTCGGCGCACCTGCTCGCCGCCGAGCGCGGTGCCGCCGGCGAGCGCTACGTGCTCAACGGCGCGACGCTGCCCTCGGCCGAGGCGCTGCGGATCGTCTCCAGGCTGTCGGGGGTCGAGCAGAAGGTCCCGATGGTGCCGCCGGCGCTGGCGCGCGGCGCCGCGTCGCTGGTCGAGGGCGCGCTGAGACTCGGCGGCAAGACCTCGCCGATCTGCCGCGCGCGCGTCGACACGATCCTGCACGGCCATCAGTACGACGGCTCGCGCGCCGAGCGCGAGCTGGGCCTCTCCTACACGCCCGTCGAGGAGACCTTCCGCCGCACGATCGTGTGGGCGGTGGCGGAAGGTCTCGTCACGCGTCCGCTGCCGGCGCATCCGCGCGGCGGCTGAGGCCGCCGCGCGGGGTCACACGCGGGCGCGTCAGCCGACGGTGTCGAGCGAGCGCTCGGCGGCGGCGAGCGCGCGCTCGACCGCGTCGACGTCGCGCACGGCGCCGGTGTCGGCCGAGGTCGCCATCGCGGCGTAGGCGCGCAGGGCGGGCGAGACGTAGCGCTCGCGCCCGACCGGCACGTAGCCGCCGCTGGACTCCAGCGCGCGACGGCGCTCGGCCAGCTCCGCGTCGGAGATCTCCAGCGAGATCGTGCGCGCGGGGATGTCGATCGCGATCGTGTCGCCGTTCTCGATCAGCGCGATCGCGCCGCCGGCCGCCGCCTCGGGGGAGACGTGGCCGATCGAGAGGCCCGACGTGCCGCCGGAGAAGCGCCCGTCGGTGATCAACGCGCACGATCTGCCGAGCCCGCGGCCCTTCAGGTAGGAGGTCGGGTAGAGCATCTCCTGCATGCCGGGGCCGCCGCGCGGGCCCTCGTAGCGGATCACGACGACGTCGCCGGCTCTGATCTTGCCGGCGAGGATGATCTCGACCGCCTCGTCCTGCGACTCGACGACGACCGCCGGCCCGCTGAATCTGAGGATCGACTCGTCGACGCCGGCCGTCTTCACGACGCAGCCGCGCTCGGCGATGTTGCCGGTGAGGATCGCGAGGCCGCCGTCGGTCGAGTAGGCGTGCTCGACGTCGCGGATGCAGCCGTCGGCGGCGTCGACGTCGAGCGACTCCCACCGCTCCGACTGCGAGAAGGCGGTCGCGGAGCGTCTGCAGCCGGGCGCCGCGTGGAACATCTCGACGGCGATCTCCGACGGCTTGGGGCCGCGCACGTCCCATGCGCCGAGCCAGTCGTCGATCGTGTCGGCGTGGACGGTGTGGACGTCCTCGTGCAGCAGACCGCCGCGCAGCAGCTCGCCGAGGACCGCGGGGATCCCGCCGGCGCGGTGGACGTCCTCCATCAGGTAGGTGCCGTTCGGCGCGACCTTGCAGATGCACGGGACTCTGCGCGAGAGCGCGTCGATGTCGTCCATCGTGAAGTCGACGCCGCCCTCCTGCGCGGCGGCGAGCAGGTGCAGGATCGTGTTGGTCGAGCCGCCCATCGCGATGTCGAGCGTCATCGCGTTGTCGAACGCCTCGCGCGTGGCGATCGCGCGCGGCAGCACGCTCGCGTCGTCCTGGTCGTAGTAGCGGTTGGCGATCTCGACGACGGTGCGGCCGGCCGCCTCGTACAGCTCCTTGCGCGCGGTGTGGGTCGCCAGCACCGAGCCGTTGCCGGGCAGCGCGAGCCCGAGCGCCTCGGTCAGGCAGTTCATCGAGTTGGCGGTGAACATGCCCGAGCAGGAGCCGCAGGTCGGGCAGGCGGCCTCCTCGATCAGCGCGATGTCCTCGTCGCTGACCTCGTCGGCGACGGCGTCGGCGATCGCGCTGATCAGGTTGACGCGCTTGCGCACGGTGCCGTCGACGAGCGTCGCGGTCCCGCCCTCCATCGGCCCGCCGGAGACGAACACGGTCGGGATGTTCAGCCGCAGCGCGGCGTTCAGCATGCCCGGCGTGATCTTGTCGCAGTTGGAGATGCAGATCAGCGCGTCGGCGCAGTGCGCGTTGACCATGTACTCCACGCTGTCGGCGATCAGGTCGCGTGAGGGCAGCGAGTAGAGCATGCCGCTGTGGCCCATCGCGATGCCGTCGTCGACCGCGATCGAGTTGAACTCGCGCGCGACGCCGCCGGCCGCGTGGATCGCCTCCGAGACCACCTCGCCGACCGGCTTGAGGTGCGTGTGGCCGGGGACGAACTGCGTGTAGGAGTTGGCGACCGCGATGATCGGCTTGCCGAAGTCCTCGCGCGCGACGCCGGCGGCGCGCAGCAGCGCGCGGGCGCCGGCCATGTTGCGGCCGTGGGTGACGGTGCGGGAGCGAAGCGGTGGCATCGTGCGGCTACTCCGGGGGCGTGGTGGTGGGCGGTGACCGGAATGGGCGTTCCGGGGGCGAGATGGGTAAGGTACCGGAATGGCCGTTCCGGAGCAAATGCCGCCAGCCGCGCCCGAGCCGCGGCCAGCGGGCGCCGTCGGTGCGCCACCGTCGCGCGCGCCGGGCGCGGTCGCGGCGGCGCCGTGGGCGTCGTTGAGCGCGGCCGAGAAGCGGTCGCGCACGCTGGCCGTCGCCGACGAGCTGTTCGCGCGCGAGGGCGTCGACGTGCCGATGCCGGTGCTGGCGCGCGCGGTCGGCGTCGGCGTCGGCAGCATCTACCGCCAGGTCGGCACGAAGGACGACGTGATCGGCGCGCTCGTGATCGAGCGCTCGGCGATCCTGCGCGAGCGCTTCCTCGCGACGCTGCAGGCGCCTGACCCGTGGGCCGCGCTCGCCGCCGCCACGCACGCGACCGTCGACGACTGCATCGACGACGCGCTCTCGCAGACGGCCTGGGATGAGGCGGCCTTCGCCAGCGCCGAGGTCGCCGCCGCGCGCGCCGGCGCGACCGAGGCGCTGGACCTGATGGTGCGGCGGGCGCAGGAGGCCGGCGTCGTCGCCGACGACGTCACCCACCAGGACCTGCGGATCCTCTTCTGCGCGCTGCGCGAGCTGGGCGGCATCGGCCCCGACGCCGCCCACCGTCTCGCCGACCTCGTGCTGCGCGGGCTGCGGGGCTGAGCGGCGCGGCGGCTGCACGGCGGCGCTAGTAGCTCGGCCCCGCGCGCCAGAACGACGTCCGCTTGGCGGCGCCGGCGAGCGTCAGCCCGATGTGGATGTGGTCGCGGTGCGCGGTCGTCTTGTCGACCTTGCGGCTGATCTTGCCGGTGCGCGTGAGGCAGGGCGAATAGCGATTGTGCGCTTCCATCCCGGCGCCCCAGTAGCCGCAGTCCCAGATGATCTCCTCGACGCCCATGCGACGGGCGAGCGCGTGCGGGTTGCCGGCCTTGTCGGGCGCCAGCAGCAGCCCGATCAGGCGGTTGGCCTCACGTCGGTCGGCGGGGCTGGCGGCGTCGAGATGCCAGTCGACGGCGCGGCCCTCGGCGTGCAGCGAGGCGGAGCGCTTGCCCCATCTCTCGCAGCGGTAGGTGCCCCACGAGACGCCCTCGACGTTGCTCTCCAGCCAGCCGACGAGCGCCGTCATTCCCGGCTTCGGCCGCTTCGAGCAGCGCGTCGCGGGGTCGTAGACCGACGGTTCGAGCGGCAGCTGGAAGATCCGGCCGGCATTCGCGGGGTTGCCGGCGACGGCGGGGTAGTGCGCGGGCCAGGCGTGGGCGGCGGCGGGCAACGTGAGCAGAAGCAGGAGCGCGGCGGCGAGCACGAGGCGCGCGCGGGCGGCGCGGCGGCCGCACGGGCCGTGGTGGTGGCAGGGTGGAGCGACGGTCATCGCTCCGGGTGATCGGCCCGTGGGCGGCGGTGTTGATGTCAGCGCGCGTTCACGGGGCTGACGGGACCTGCCCGCACCGAGGACCGTCAATCTGCATCCCTCCAGCGGTAGCAAAGTGACGGTGGTGGAAATCGGACATCGCTAGATCGCGTCGAGCCGCGCGGCGCAGCGCAGCAGCGCCTGCTCCTGCGCGGCGAAGACGGCGGCGAGCGCGGCGGTGGGGTCGGTCACCGGCGCGGCCGGATCGTCGAGCCGCGTGGGGGCGTCGGGCTCCGCCGGCCCGCCCGCCAGCTCCTCCGGCGCGGGGATCGGGGCGGTGGCCAGCAGGGCGGCGATCTCGTCGCGCAGCTCGCCGCCGTCGACGGCGGCCGCGAGCTGGAGCAGCAGCGGCTCGCGCACGCGCGCGCCGTCGGCGAAGGCGGCGAGCGCGGTCGCCCGCGACAGCGGCGCGCCGCGGCCGAAGACGCGTCCGTGCAGCACGGCGGAGTTGGCGTGGCTCTGCTCGCGCTGCGTCGCCTGCAGCCGCGCGCCGATGCCGACGGCGTCGGCCAGCAGCGTCATCCCCTGCGCGATCGGCGTCGCGTCGAGCGGCAGCAGCGCCCGCAGTTCGGCGGGCAGCTGCGCCATCCACTGCTCGCGCTGCGCGCGCTGGTCGGCGAAGAGGCGTTCGAGCTGGTCGCGATGGCCGGAGGGCATCGCTCCAGGGTAGGAAGCAGCGCCTCGCAACCGCCGCCTCCTCGCCCGCCGGGGCGCGATCATCCCTCCCGATGCCCTCCACCGAGCCTCGCTACGACGCGATCGGCGCCGGGTACGCGCGGCTGCGACGCGAGGATCCGCTGCTGGCTGCGCACCTGCACGCCGCGCTCGGCGACGCGCGCAGCGTCGTCAACGTCGGCGCGGGCGCCGGCTCCTACGAGCCGCGCGACCGGCACGTCGTCGCGATCGAGCCGAGCGCGGTGATGGCCGCGCAGCGCCCGCGCGACCGGGCACCGGCGATCCTCGCGAGCGCCGGCCGGCTGCCGCTCGCCGACGGCGCCGCCGACGCGGCGATGGCCGTCGTCTCCATCCACCACTGGGACGACGAGCAGGAGGCGGGGGTGCGTGAGCTGCGGCGCGTCGCGCGCGGACCGGTCGCGATCGTCACGATCGATCCGCAGGTCAGCGGGGAGATGTGGCTGATGCGCGACTACCTGACCGAGGTCGCGGAGCTGGACCGGCAGATCTTCCCGTCGCCGGCGACGCTCTCCGCGTGGCTGGGCGGCGGCGCCGTCGAGGTCGTGCCGATCCCGGTCGCGCGCGCCACGCCCGACTGGACGCTGCTCGCCTTCTGGGCCCACCCGGAGCGGGTCCTCGACGCGGCGGCGCGGGCGGCGACGTCGGGCTTCGCGCGGATGCCGGAGACGGTCGTCACACGTGTCGTGCGCGACGTCGAGCGCGATCTCGCGGACGGCACGTGGGATGCGCGCAACGGCGCGCTGCGGGCACTCGACGCCTACGACGCCGGGCTGCGCCTGGTCGTCGCGCGGCCCGCGCCGGAGCGCTAGGCGGCGAGGCGCGACCGTCGCGCAGCCGCTAGACCCCGTCAGGCCCGGTGCGCGCGAGCACGCCGCGCGCGGCCGGCAGCAGCGTCGCGACCAGCAGGCCGACGCCGACCATCTCGCACAGCTCCTCCAGCGGCGAGAGGTACTCGGCGGTGGAGGAGTCAGCCAGCCGCGAGATCACCTCGAGCCCGAGCGAGCCGCTGACGAAGATCGCGCCGGCGAGCAGCAGGCGCAGCCGCAGGCGGCTGCTGAGCGAGCGCAGCCACGGCCACAGCCAGATCGCGAGCGCGGCGAGCACGGCGCCGATCACGGCAACGGCGATCAGCTTCGCGGCGGCGCCGTCGAGGCCGGTGACCGACTCGACAGAGTCCATCAGCGGACCGACGGTCTCCTCGTGCAGCTGCGCCGCCTCGTCGATCGACAACAGCGCGAAGAGCGCGCCGAGCAGCGTCCAGCGACGGTCGAGCGCGTCGCCGAGCCGGCGCGCCGCCTCGCCCATCGAGAAGGCCAGCAGTGCCGCGGAGGCCCACAGCGCCGACGCGAACCACGTCGGCAGGTTGGCCTCGCCGCCGGTGTCGAGCCGCGCCAGCAGGTCGCTGTCGCCGTCGGTCGCGATGTAGGCGACCGACGCACCGAAGAAGAGCAGCGCGATCGCGACGATCGCGACCAGCGTCGTGCGCGGGCTCGGGAGCGGGATCAGCGCTTCGCCGCGCGCGCCGACGGCGGGAATTGCATCGCCTGCCGCGACCGGAATCGCGTCCTCTACCCGGGCATTGAGCTGCATTTGTGAAGATCCTGTCACTTTCGCGCCGTTTTGGCGCAGGATCGCGCTGCGACATTCGTCCAGAAATAGTCAGGATTCGTAGCGGCGCTCCTCGCATGGCCCGCGCGCGGCGTGGCTAGATTGCAGCCATGGACGAGATCTTCCCTGGACTCCTCAGCTGGACGGCGATCCGCGAGACGATCGGTCAGCCGGTGCACTCGGCGTATGTCGTCGAGGCGCGCACGCTGATCGACCCGATGGTCCCGCCGGAGGGGCTCGGCGCCTTCGGCGGCAGCTCCGACCTGCCGGCGCCGGAGCGGATCCTGCTGACCAATCGTCACCACCGCCGCCACAGCGCCAGATTCGCCGAGCGCTTCGGCTGCACGGTCCTGGCGAACGAAAGGGGGCTCTACGAGCTGCTCGACGCGCCGCTGAGGGTGCGTGGCTTCAGACCGGGCGACGAGGTCGCGCCGGGGATCGTCGCCCAGCAGGTCGGTGTGCTCTGCCCGGACGAGAGCGCGCTCCACGTCACCCAGGGTCCGGGAGCGCTGGCGGTCGCCGACGGCGTCATCCGCGTCGGCGACGACGGCGCGCTCGGCTTCGTCGCCGACCACCTGCTCGGCGACGACCCGCTCGCCGTCAAGCGCGGCCTCGCTGAGGCCTACCTGCGCCTGTGCGACGAGCTGACGTTCGAGACGCTGCTGCTGGCGCACGGCGCGCCGGTCGTCGGCAACGGCCGCGACGCGCTGCGCGCCTTCTCCGAAGCCGTCCTGCGCTGAGTCAGTCGGCGGTGGTGCCGGGGCCCAGCTCCGGCACCAGCTCCGCGACCGATCTGACGATCCGCGTGGGGCGGAACGGGAAGCGCTCGGCCGCCTCGCGCGTCGCGACGCCGGTCAGCACGAGGATCGTCTCCAGGCCCGCCTCGAGGCCGGCGACGATGTCGGTGTCCATGCGGTCGCCGATCATCGCCGTCGTCTCGGAGTGGGCGTCGATCGCGTTCAGCGCCGAGCGCATCATCAGCGGGTTGGGCTTGCCGACGAAGTAGGGCTCGACCCCGGTCGCGCGCTGGATCAGCGCGGCGACGGCGCCGGTCGCCGGCAGCGGACCCTGCAGCGAGGGGCCGGTCGGGTCCGGGTTGGTCGCGATGAAGCGGGCGCCGGTCTCGATCAGGCGGATCGCGGTCGTGATCCGCTCGAAGCTGTAGGTGCGCGTCTCGCCGAGCACGACGTAGTCGGGCTCGCGCTCGGTCAGCGTGTAGCCGTTCTGGTGCAGCGCGGTCGTCAGGCCGGCCTCGCCGATCACGAACGCCGAGCCGTCGGGGCGCTGGTCGTGGAGGAACTGGGCCATCGCGTTGGCCGAGGTCCAGATGCTCTCCTCCGGCACCTCCAGCCCGCTCATCTTCAGCCGCGCGGAGAGATCGCGCCGCGTGTAGATCGAGTTGTTGGTCAGCACCAGGAACGGGATCTCGCGCGCCTTGAGCGTGCCGAGGAAGTCGTTCGCGCCCGCAATCGCGCTCTCTTCGTGGACGAGCACACCGTCCATGTCCATCAGCCAGGATCTGATCTCACGCCGTCTGCTCACGAGCCGCATCGTAGTCGAGCCCGGGTCGGCACGGCCGCGCGGATACCATCCGTGGCGACGCGGGCGGTTAGCTCAGTTGGTAGAGCGCTTGCCTTACAAGCAAGAGGTCGCCGGTTCGAGCCCGGCACTGCCCATCGTCCGCGCGACGCGCAGCCTCGCGGCGCGCGTCGCGGCGGACGCGCTCACGGCTGCCGCGGCAGGCCGATCAGCGGTGTGCGCACGGGCGTCGCGGCGCCGACGAGCTGCACCAGCCCGTTGCCGCCGACGGGCTCGCTCAGCGGCGAGCCGGTCGTCCAGTTGTTCGCCAGCCAGACATTGCCGGAGGGGTCGATCTGGACCGCGGTGATGTGCTCGAAGGCGGCGCTGTCGTAGCCCGCTCTCGGCGGGGAGATCGGCTGCCCGACGCGCAGGCCGGGCGGGCAGGTGCGACGGCGCACGCCGCACAGCTCGCTGACGTTGCCGCCGAAGAAGCCGGCGACCCAGACGTGGTCGGCGCCGTCGACGGCGACGCCCCAGCCGCCCTCGATGCTGCCTCTGATCGGCGACTCGGGCGCGATGCGGCCGTTGGGCAGCAGGCGCGTGACGCTGCGCGACAGGAGGTTGCCGACCCAGACGTTCCCGGCCGAGTCGAGCGCCACCCCCTGCGGCGAGAGCAGGCCGCCGCCTCTGATCGGCCGCGGTCGCACCGGCGTGCCGTCGGGCAGCAGCTCGGTGACCGAGCCGCTTCTCGACTCCGCGCCGTTGGAGACCCACACGTGGCCGCGCGCGTCGACCTGGATCCCGAACGGGTTCTCGATGCCGCCGCGGGTGATCTTCTGCGCCGTCGCCGGGTCGGGGTTGCCGCCGGGGTAGCGGATCACGCTGTCGTCGCCGAAGCTGGCGATCCAGACGTCGCCGTTCTGCCCGACCGCGACGCCCTGCGGCTTCGTCGGGCTGCCGGCGGTGTAGCCGCCGGACGGCGACAGCGGCGTGCCGTCGGGCGCGTTGACGCTGATGCTGTCGCCGGCGAAGTTGGCGTTCCAGACACGCCCGTCGGCGCCGACCGCGGTGCCCCAGCCGGGACCTCTGATGCCGCCGCCGAAGTAGGGGCTGCCGAGGATCGGCTGGCCGCTCGGGGTCAGCGCCGTCAGACCGAGGCCGGCGGTCGTGCCCGGACGGGCGAAGTTGTTGCCGGCCCAGGCGTTGCCGGCGGCGTCGAAGGCGACGCGGCCGGGCGCGTTCATGCCGCCGCCGGTGTAGACGAGCGCGAGGATCCAGGAGTTCGGCGGGCGCGTCAGGGCGGGCTGGTAGACGGGTGCGTCCGCTCTGCGCGTTCTGCCGCCGGCGCCGTCTCCGCGGGCTCTTTCGCCGGCCGCGCCGGCTCTGCGCGCGCTGCCGTGCGCGAGCGCGAACAGCTCAGCGCGGTGCTGGGATGGGTTGCGCGCGATCGCGACGACGGCGGCGAGCGTGTCGGCCGGCCGCGCGCCGCCGCGCGGCTGCGCGGCCGCGAACAGCCGCCGGCAGCTTCTGCGCGTGCCGGTCGTGCAGGAGGCGAGCGCGTTGGCGAGCGTGTTGAAGGTCGGCAGCGCCTCGGTCGCGAGCCCGCTGGGCGAGTTGGAGAGGACGAAGCTGACCTTGCCGGTGCGCGCCTCGAACAGGTTGGCCGCCGTCGTGAAGGCGTTCGCGAGGCCGGGCGCCGGCCCGGAGATGCGCGTGCCGTCGATGAAGCGCGCGAGCGCGTAGGCGCCGGCGACCGTGCCGCGCTCCTCCACGACCGTCGTCGTCGGCGCGCCCTCGGCCGGCCCGACGATCGCCAGCAGCCGCACCTGCGCGCCGAGCGCGCGGCCGGCGCGGTTGCCGCCGGTCGCGACGACGTAGAGCTGCGCGTCGTCGGCCGGCGCCTCGTAGTCGATCGAGAAGCTGCCGTCGCCGGCGCTGCGGTCGGTGCCGAGCGCGCTCGCGCTGCCGGCGCCCGCGGCGAACAGCCGCACGGTCGCTTGCGCGACCGGTCTGCCGGCGGCTTCGACCTGCCCGGTCAGCGTCGCGGCGTGGGCGCCGGCGGCGCAGGTGAGGAAGGCGACCGCCGCGGCGAGCGCGACGAGCAGACGGCGAGAGGAGGTCATCGCGCCGGATTCTGCTCGCCGCGGCGGTCGGATGCATCAGGTCAGCGCGTCTTCTTCACCTTTGCGCCCTTCAACGTCACGGTCACCGTGCGCGTGACCCTTCTGCCGCCGCTCGTCACGGTCAGCGTCACCTTCACCGTCACGCGCTTGCCGGCGAGTCGCGCGGCGGCCGCCTTGGGCAGCTGCACGCGGACGCTGCCGCGCTTGCCGGCGGCGACGCTTCTCGGCGCCGTCACCGTGAGTGCGAACCGCTTGCCGCCGATCTTCACCGTGACGCGCTTCGGCACGGTGACACGGCAGGCGGAGCCGGACGTGCCGGCGCGGCAGGCGATCGTCGCGACCGTCGCGCGGCGGCTGCGGTCGAGCTCGAGCGCACCGCGCGGAGCGGTGACGCCCGGCGTCGTCGCCGGAGCCGGGGCCGGCGTGACGGGCGGGTCGACCGTGACCGGCGGCGTCACCGGCGGGGTGACGGGCGGAGTCGTCCCGCCGCCGCCGCCACCGCCGTCGGGCGGCGTCGGCGGCGTCACGGTGACCGCGAGCGTCGCGACCTGCGACGCGATGCTGCCGGCCGCGTTGGTGAAGACCGCGCGGTAGCGCGCGCCGGCCAGCGCCTCCGTCGCGTCGACCGTCAGCGTCTCGCCGGTCGCGCCGGTCAGCGTGACCCAGCGCGAGGCACCGGCCGTCCGCTGCTGCCATCTGATCGTCGGCGCCGGGCTGCCCGTCGCGGCCGCGGCGAACGTCACCGGCGTCGTCGCGCCGGCCGCGGCGACGGTCGCCGCGGCGTCCTGCGGCTGCGTCGTCGGCGTCGGCGATCTGGCGCGCCCGATCAGCTTCAGCGAGCCGTCGCGCCAGCTCGCGAAGGCGGTGCCGTCGGGGCGCGCGACGATCCCGTTGAGCGAGATGTTGCTGTCGCCGTCGACGGTCGCGACGACCGCGCCGTCCTCGACGACCTGGACCTTGTTGTTCGTGTTGTCGGCGACGAAGAAGCGGCTGCCGTCGGGTGCGACGGCCGAGACGATCCAGCCGAGCGCCGGCGCGGGCGTCGTGACGGGCGCCTCGTAGCCGCCGTCGGCTCTGCGTCTCAGCACGTGGAGGCTGCGGGCGACCGTCGGATAGTTGTCGTAGTTGACCTCGACCCACGTGATCGTGCCGTCGTCGGCGACCGCGATGTTGTTCGCGTACGGCGAGGCGACGACTTCCCTGAGCTGCGCCTCGCCGGCGTTGTCGAAGGTGACCTCGGCGATGCCGCCGCCGTAGAGGAAGAGGCGGCCGTCGCGGGTGATCAGCAGGTCGCTGTAGAGCGGCAGGCCGGTCTCCTCGAGGCTCCACGAGTCGTTGCCGGCGCCGCCGCCGGCGGCGTAGCGATGCAGCCGTCTGTCGAACAGCGTGAAGAGCGCGCCGTCGGACTGGCGCACGACCAGCTCGTTGCTGGCGGTGCCGGTCAGCGTCGCCAGCGGCGTCGGGTCGAGCAGCAGGTCGCCGGCCGGCTCGGTCACGCGCAGGATCGCGTTGTCGACCGTGTAGGCCGTTCTGGCGCCGGAGTCGACCGCGACGTTGCGCGGGTTGAAGCCGGTCGTGACGGTTCTGAGCGTCTCCAGCGTCGTCGCGTCGACGGTCGCGACCGTTCTTCTGTCGTAGTTGGAGAACCACAGGCGATCGTCCCAACCGAGCACGAGCGAGGCGACGCCGGCGGCCGTTCTGCCGGTGACGAGCGCGCCGAGCTTGTCGGTCCCGGCGGGCGTCCACACCTCCGCGATCGGGGTGCCGCCTGGGCCGTCGTAGCCGAAGGCGAACGGGTCGAGCAGCGTGTCGACGCCGTAGAAGCCGGCGAACGGCTCGACGCCGTCCTCGGTCAGCGTCGCCGGCAGCGCAGGCCACGCGGTCGTGCCGCCGTCGACCTCGGGCTCGACGCCGGTCGGGTCGAGTCTCGCGAACCGCACGCCGGCGTACTCCTTCGCCGGAGCGCCGTTGATGTTCGGCTTGCTGACGATGTCGGCGTAGAGGTCGGCGCCCTCGGGCGTGATCTCCACGCGCGGATTCGACACTCTCATGTCGAGCTGGCCGTCGTGGCCGGTGAAGCGGACGAAGCCGCCGAAGCGAACGACCGTCGCGCTCGTGTCGGGGTCGTACTCGCCCGCGGTGACGGGGAAGTGGAAGGTGCCGTCGGGGTTCTCGGAGGCGCCGTCGCCGGTCGAGTACGAGCCGTGCGCGATCGGACCTCTGACGTAGTTGCGGAAGGAGGTCTTGACGCCCCAGTCGGCGCCCGCGCCGGTCGTGATCGCGACGGGGTCGGCCGCGCGCGCCAGCGGCGCGAGCAGCAGCGTGAGGAGCCCGGCGAGCAGGAGCGTCCACCACGCTCGACGGAGGGTGCTAACAGTGTTCATTAGGTAAGCCTAATGCTTGTAAGGGAACCCTGACGTTTGCGATAAGGCTGATGCACACGGCGCTCCGGAGGCCCGGTCTGAAAGGCTTCCGCGCGATGGCCGAGTCGCAGCCGCTCCCGTTCGACCCGATCGCCGAGGCCCGGCGGCACTGGCGTGAGCGCTGGGGCGAGGAGCCGGCGCGCCCGATGGCGGCGGTCACCTCGATCATGCGCACGCAGCAGATCCTGCTGGCGCGCCTCAACGAGCTGCTGCGCCCGCACGGGCTCACCTTCCCGCGCTACGAGACGCTGATGCTGCTCGTCTTCAGCTCCAGCGGCTCGCTGCCCGTCGGCAAGATGGGCGAGCGGCTGCAGGTCCACCGCACCTCGATGACGCACATGGCCGACCGGCTGGAGGAGGCGGGGCTGGTGACGCGCGTCTCGCATGCCCAGGACCGCCGCTCGACGCTGATCGCGATCACCGACGCCGGCCGCGCGCTGGCGGAGCGCGCGACGGAGACGCTCAACGGCGCAGGTTTCGCGATGGACCCGCTCGCGCCCGACGAGCAGGAGGCGATCACACGCCTGCTGACGTCGGTCCGCCGCGACGAGGGCGACTTCGACGCCGGCGCCGCGCCGGCCGCGTGATCGCTCCGCGCTGGCGCTCGCATGCGGTGATCGCGCTCGCCGTGCTGACGGCGGTGCTGCTCGCCGCCGCCGCCGTCGCCGGCTACGCCCGCCTCGAGCTGGTCGACCGCGACGAGTTCAGCGCGCGCGCCGTCGCCGCGCTCGACGACGCCGACGTGCGCGCCGTCGTCGCCGGCAAGGTCGTCGACGGTCTCGCCGTCAGCGTCGCGCCGGACGTGCTGGCGATCCGGCCGCTCGTCACCTCCGCGATCGGCTCGCTCGCCGACAGACCGGTCTTCAAGCGCGTCGCGCGCAGAGCGATCGCCCACCAGCACGCGGCGCTCTTCAACGGCAACGCGAAGGCCGCGATCGACCTCGAGTACGCCGGCGGCCTGTTGAGAGACGCGGTCCGCAGCGTCTCGCCGCGCGTCGCCGAGCTGATCCCGCGCGGCACCGAGCCGCGGCTGGTCGAGCTGGAGGCAGGCGACATCCGCCTCACCCTCGCGCGCAAGCTGACCAACGTCGCCGGCTGGTGGCTGCCGCTGCTGGCCGCGGCGCTGCTCTGCTCGATCGCCTGCGGCCTGCTCGCGGGCGGCCTGCGCGATGGCGTCGCCTACCTCGGCGCGGCCGTCGCCGCCGCCGGCCTGACGGTCGCGCTGATCGTGATGACGGCCGGCAGCTGGGTCGTCGCGCGAGTCGGCTCCGACGAGCGCTCGCGCGCGGCCGTGAAGGCGATCTGGGAGGCGCTGTTCGGCGACCTGCGCACGACTGCGCTGCTCAGCGCGCTGGGCGCGCTCGTCGTCGCCGGCATCGCCGCGCAGCGGCCGGTCGTCCTCTTCACGCAGCTGCGGCGGCTGCTGGGGACGCCGGCGCGGATGCCGCGAGCGCTGCGCGGCGCCGGGCTGCTGCTGCTCGGCGCGGCGATCGTGCTGGAGCCGTCGGTGGCGGTCCGCGCCGTCAGCGTGATCGCCGGCCTGCTGCTGATCCTGCTGGGGATCGGCGAGCTGCGCGGTCGCGCCGGCCGCGCAGCCGGCGCCGCGGGCGACGGCGCCGTCGCGGAGGAGAGACCGACGCCGGGGCGCACGCTCGCGGTCGTCGGGATCGTCGCCGGCGTCGTGACCGCGACCGTGATCGCCGTCGCGCTCGTGCTGCCGGCGCCGAAGGTCGAGGCGCCGCCCGCGCTCGCCGCGCTGGCCGGCCCGGCCGGCGCCTGCAACGGCTCCGTCGAGCTGTGCGGCAAGCGCCTCAACGAGGTCGTCTTCCCCTCCACGCACAACTCCTACGCCGCGGCCGCCGAGCCCGGCTGGCTGTTCCCCAATCAGCGCCACGGGATCGAGCGGCAGCTGCGCGACGGCATCCGCGGCCTGCTGATCGACATTCACTGGGGCGAGCTGGATCCGGCGACCGGCCTCGTGCGGACCGACCTCGACGCGGAGGGTTCGGACCGCAACAAGGTCGCTCAGGAGCTCAGCCCGCAGGCGCTGCGGACGGCCGACCGGCTGGTCGGGCGGATCGGCGTCGGCACCGGCAGCGGCAATCCGACCCCGTACCTCTGCCACACGCTCTGCGAGCTGGGCTCCGAGCCGCTCGACGAGCAGTTCGAGATCATCGCCCGCTTCCTCGCCGCCAACCCCGGCGAGGTGCTGGTGCTGTTCATCGAGCCGTACGTGCCGGTCGCGGTGACCGAGGCGGCGCTGGAGCGCACGGGTCTGCTGTCGCAGGCGGCCGAGCTGCAGCGCGACGAGCCGCTGCCGACGCTCGGCGAGCTGGTCCGCGACGACACGCGCCTGGTGATCTTCGCCGAGCAGGACGGCGGCTCGCGCTCGTGGTACCTCGACGGCTTCTCGTTCGTGCAGGACACGCCGCTGGGCGCGACCAAGGCGAGCGAGCTGAGCTGCGAGCGCTGGCGCGGCACGCCCGACAGCCCGCTGCTGATGCTCAACCACTGGACCGTCACCTTCCCGCCGTCGGTCTCGCGCAACGAGCGGATCGGCAACAGCGTCCTGTGGCGGCAGATGGCTCGCTGCGAGCGCGAGCGTGAAATGCTGCCGAACCTGGTCGCCGTCGACTTCTACGAACGCACGGGCGTCGTGCGGCTGGCGCACCAACGCAACGAACTGGCGGCGCCGTGAGCGCCGGGTCGCGAACGAGGAGAGCCCCGCTGATGCGCCTGGCCCTTGCCCTTGCCGTGCTGATCGCCGTCGCCGTCGCCGGCTGCGGCAGCGACGACGACGCCTCCACGACGACCGCCGCATCCGGGGCCGCCGTCACCGCCGCCGACCTCGACGGCCGCAGCTTCGTCTCGACCGCCGTCGGCGGCCGCGAGCTGGTCGCCGGCACGGAGGTGACGATCAGATTCGAGGAGGGGACGCTCGGCGTCAACGCCGGCTGCAACTCGCTCGGCGGCACCTACGCGGTCGAGGACGGGACGCTCAGATGGAACTCCGCGCCGGCGATGACGATGATCGGCTGCGAGCCGCCGTTGCAGAGACAGGACGACTGGCTGCTCGCCTTCCTCTCCGACGGCGCGACGATCACGGCTCCGACCGCCAGAACCCTCTCGCTCGAGCACGACGGCGTGACGATCGAGCTGGCCGAGGGCGCGAGCGCGACGCAGCCGCCGCCGATAGCGGGCACGGCATGGACGCTGACGACGATCTCGGATCGCGGCGGCACTGCCGCCAGCGTCCCGGCCGGCGTTGAGCCGCCGACGCTGAGAATCGTCGGCGGGCAGGCGCAGGTCTTCGCCGGCTGCAATCGCGGCAGCGCCAGCGTGCAGGTGCGCGACGACGGCTTCGCGGTCTTCGGACCGTTGAAGCTGACGCGGAAGGCGTGCGACAGAGCGGCGATGGCAGTCGAGCGGGAGGTCACGTCGGTGCTCTCCGGCAGAGCCGCGCTCGGCTTCTCCGGGGCCGACCTGTCGGTTGCCAAGAGCGGCCGCCACCTGGTCTTCCGCGCCGGCTGAGCGTGCGCCGGATGCGCCCTCCTCCGGGTTAGGAGGAGGGTCGCGTATCTTCGCGATAGCCTCCCGGGCGGGCGCGCGGCACGGTGCGCCCGTGACCCGGAAGGACTTCTGAATGACAGCAGCAGGCATCGGGAACGTCGCCGTCGTCGGCGCCGGTTTCATGGGCTCCGGCATCGCCGAGTCGGCGGCGCGCGCGGGCGCCCACGTGGTCCTCTACGAGATGGACCAAGGCGCGCTGGAGCGTTCGCAGAAGCGGATCTCGACCTCGGTCGCGCGCGCGGTCGAGGGCGGCAAGATGAGCCGCGAGGACGGCGACGCGCTGATCGGCCGGATCGAGTGGACGAGAGAGTTCCACAAGCTCTCCGGCGCGCAGCTGGCGATCGAGGCGATCGTCGAGGACGAGAGAGTGAAGGCGGAGGTGTTCGAGCGGCTCGACGGCGTGCTCGGCCCGGAGGCGATCATCGCCTCCAACACCTCCTCGATCCCGATCGCGCAGCTGGCGGCGGCGACGAGCCGGCCCGATCGAGTCGTCGGACTGCACTTCTTCTCGCCGGTACCGGTGATGAAGCTGGTCGAGATCGTGATCGCGCTCGACACCTCCGACGAGACGGTCGCGCGCGTCGCGGCGTTCGCGGAGGCGCTCGGCAAGACGGCCGTGCGCACGAAGGACCGCTCCGGCTTCGTCGTCAACTTCCTGCTGGTGCCGTACCTGATGGCGGCGGTGCGGATGTACGAGGAGGGCTTCGCCTCGGCGGAGGACATCGACGCCGCGATGAAGCTCGGCGCCGGTCACCCGATGGGGCCGCTGACGCTCGTCGACTTCATCGGCCTCGATGTGCTCTACGCCGTCTGCGACTCGCTCTACGAGGAGTTCAAGCGCGACGAGTACGCGCCGCCGCCGCTGATGAAGCGGATGGTCGCGGCGGGCCGTCTCGGCCGCAAGTCCGGCCGCGGCTTCTACGAGTACCAGTAGGAGCTAGGCGGGCCGGCCGGTGGCGATTCGCCGGCGCCACCGGCCGTCCCAGCCCCGCTCGATTCGACGTCCGGGCCAGAAGCCCTTCAGCCGATCAAGACTCGCGTCGGGTCCGCGGGGTCGACCCGCACCGGAATCGACGCGCCCGGTTGGAAGTTGGAGATCACCAGGCGGGAGACGACCTGGCGGTGCGTGACGGGGTAGGGATCGCGCCCGTCGACGGAGACGAGCAGGTCGAACTCGACCTGCGGGTTCTCGTTGATCGTCATGCCGGTGTCGCGCAGCGCCTGCACGGTCGCCTGGCCGATCAGCCCGGTCGCCATCAGCCGCTGTGCGTCGGCCTGCTGCCGGCTGAGCGCTGACAGCGAGTCGTTTGCGTCCTGCACCATCGACCCCATCTGCTTGAACTGGCCGGAGAGCCCGCGCGGACGGTCGGGCTGCAACTGGTCCTGCAGCTCCTCTGCTGACTGCTTGAGCTGCCGGATGTCCTTGAAGAAGCCCATGTCTCACCTCCGTCTTCGCGTGCCTTGGAAGAAGCTACGGGCGCGATCGCGGCGCGTCAGTGCCGGAACGGTCTCGGATTGGTCTCAGAAGTTCGCGCGTCCCCACATTTGAGCGTGGTGCGAGAGCCGCTGCGGGCCTAACGTCCGGACGATGACGACTCGACGATCGGCGGTCGCGCTGGGCGCGGCGGCCCTGCTGGCGCTGCCCGCGTTGTCCGTGCTGCCCGCCGCCGCCGTCGCGGCGAGACCGCGCGTGCGGATCCTCGGCTTCACGACCCACGCGCCGCTCGGCGTCCCGCCGGTGCAGGGGAGGCCCGGGACGACGGTGACCGACTGCGGGCTGCGCGGCGGTGGCATGCGCGACCTGTACGTGATCTACAGCGGGACAGGGATCGCGAAGGGGACGAAGGTCGGCGTCGCGCTGTGGGGGCCGCCCCGCAACCCGGCCGGCGTCGAGGCCGAGCCGCCGGTCGCCGAGACGATGAGACGGGCCTACCGCTGGCCGGTCAGAGCCGAGGAGACGAAGCGGCAGGTGTGGGGCTACGGCTTCGCCCAGGGGCCGTTCGGGCCGGTCTCGATCGACGGCAGATGGACGGCGTCGGTCGTCGTGGCGGGGAGAACGGTCGTGCGCAAGTCGATCACGATCGCCTGCCAGAACTGAGCGTCAGCCGCCGAGCGCGGCGGGAACGCCGCGCTCGCGCACGATCATCTCCAGCGGCTCGCGCGGGCTGAGCGTCGGCATCTGGCGGACGGTCAGCGTCCGCCCGCCGAACAGCTCGAGGTGGAATCGCTGCAGCAGCAGCGTGACGATCGTCTTGATCTCCAGCTGGCCGAAGCGCATCCCGATGCAGGTGCGCGAGCCGCCGCCGAACGGTATGTAGGCGCCCTTCGGCATGGCCGCCTTCCCCTCCGGCGTGAAGCGCTCGGGCACGAACGCCTCAGGCTCGGGCCAGACGTCGGGCAGGCGGTGGCTGGCCCACGAGGAGTAGTTGACGTACGCGCCGGCCGGGACGGTGTGGCCGCCGAACTCGAACGCCTCCACGTTGCGGCGCGGCCCGACCCACGCGGCGGGGTAGAGCCGCAGCGTCTCGTCGAGCGCCATCTCCAGCTCGGGCAGGCTGCCGTCGCTGAGCTGCTTGACCGTGGGGGCTCTGCCGCCGGGCAGGACGCGGTCCTGCTCGTCGAGCAGTCTGCGCAGCACGGCCGGGTGGCGGGCCAGCTCGTAGAGCATGAAGGAGACCGTCGAGGTGGTCGTGTCGTGGCCGGCGAACAGCAGCGTCATCACCTGGTCGCGGACCTCGTGGTCCGACAGCTGCTGGCCCTCCTCGTCGCGCGCCTCCAGCAGCAGCGACATCACGTCCTCGCGCTCGGGGTCGGGATGGCGCCGGCGGCGGCCGATCTCCGCGTAGACGATCTCGTCGAGCGTGCGGCGCGCCTGCATCATCTGCTGCCACGGCGTCCGCGGCCCGCGCACCACGCGCAGCGCGAAGTCCTTGCCGTAGAAGGCGAGCGCCCGCTCGAAGTCGACGGCGGCCCGTCTGCCGGCGCCCTCCTCGTCGGGATCGAGGCCGAACAGCGCCTTCATCGCGACGCGCAGCGCCAGCTCGCGCGCCCAGTGGTAGACGTCGACCAGTCTGCCCGGCTGCCAGTCCTCGAGCGCCCGCAGCGCCTCCTGCGCCATCGTCTCGCCGGCGGCCGCGATCCGCTCGCGGTGGAACGCCGGCAGCATGATCGTGCGCGCGCGCCGGTGGTAGGCGCCGTCGATCGTGAGCAGCCCGTCGCCGAGCAGCGGGACCAGGTCGCCGAAGCTGCCCTCGCGCCAGTGGAAGTTGCTCGCGTGCGAGACGGTGATGTAGTGGTTGGCCTCCGGCCCCAGCATGAAGACGACCTTGCCGTGGAACAGCCGCATGCTGAAGATCGGGCCGTACTCGCGGTAGGCGGGCAGCAGGATCGGCAGCGGATCGCGCACGAAGTGGAAGGTGCGCGCGAGGTTGAAGTCGTTGGGCCCGGGCGGGAACGGCGCGTCCGCGGTCCGCTCGCGGTTGAGGTCGCTCAGGATGCGGCGGAGCGGATTGCTCGAAAGCTCCTCGGGCGCCATGACGGCCATGGCACGGAGCCTACTGGCCAGGCAGCCAGTTCGCGACCGGGAAGTGGTGGGGACCTGGGTCAGTGCGGCACGGGCGGCCCCTGTTCGCGCGCGTCCACGCGCCTCCACCGGACGCCGCCGCGCACCGCTCCCGGGCACGTCCGCGACCAGGACGCGTCGTCCCCGCCTCTCATGCCATACTTCCCTTCCCCGAGGGGGCGTAGCTCAGTTGGTTAGAGCGCCGGCCTGTCACGCCGGAGGTCGCGGGTTCGAGTCCCGTCGCTCCCGCCTTTTACACCCCGGATATCCGGTCGGTGTTTCAGGCATTTCGCTGATCGCCTGGATGTCCGCGACAGTGGCGAAGTACCGCGCGGGGTCTGTCGGCGACGATCACGCCGTCGTCTTGCCAGATGCGATCGAAGAGCTGGCCGAGCAGTCTGCGGCGCTCGGCGGGCTGCTGCTCGACCTCCCAGAAGCCGGCGAACTCGTCGAGCAGCTTCTCGGCGCGGTCGAGGTCGGGGTCGACAGGCGGGCCGATCCGCTCCACTTCCTGTTCGAGCGCTTGGCGCCGCATCGTGTACTGGCCTCTGGTGAGGTCGCCCATCACGTAGAGGTCTTGCAGCCGTTCGAGCTGCGCGAGCAGTTCGCGACGGCGGTCGGGCTGGTCACCGGCCCGCGCTCTGGCCTCGGCCTGGATCGCGTCGATCACGAGCTGCCGCAGGTCGCTGTCGGGGCGGAAGTCGCGCAACCACTCGACGAGCTGGCCCTCAAGCGGCTCGGCCTTGACGATCGCCTGGTCGCAGCCGCCGCCGCGCCGCCGGGTGCCGCACTGGTACCGACGGAGCTGAGCGCGCGAGCCGCGCGTGCCCTGCATTCTCCCGTTGCAGCGCTCGCAGTACAGGAGCTTGCGCAGCAAGTAGTCCTCGGAGGGGCGGCCGGTCGAGCCGACGACGCGGCTTCGCCACGAGCGGATTTGCTGCACGCGGTCGAACAGCTCCTCGGGCACGATCGGTTCGTGGCGACCTCTGATTTCGCGGGACTGGTCGCGCAGGCCGGTCACGTAGCCGCAGTAGCTTGCGTTCACCAACATCTCGCGCACCGTGTCGGCCTGAAAGCGTCTGCCGCGCGCCGTCGTCGCGCCCTTCGCGTTCAGCCACTCGGCGATCGTTCTGTCGGACTCGTCGCCGGTCGAGTAGCGCTCGAAGATCCCCAGCACCAGCGGCGCGCGATCCGGGTCAAGAACGACATCGCCCGACTCGCCGTCGCGCACGTAGCCCCACGGCAGGGAGCCGGTCAGGTAGCCCTGCCGCGCCTTCTCTCGGAGCCCGGAGCGGGTCCAGAACGAGAGGGAGACGGAGTAATACTCGTCGAACATCTCGTGGATCGACTCGGCGAGGAACGACGACGGGTCGCTGTGGTCGTCGCCCATCGGCTGCGTGACGGAGAAGACCTTGATGCCGAGCTTGTCGCGGAGGAGCTGCTTGTACTTGCGCGCCTCGACCTGATTGCGTGCGAACCGCGACGTGTGGAAGACGAGCACCACGTCGAAGCGCTTCTCGGCGGCGTCGGCCATCAGCCGGTGGAAGTCTCTGCGCCCGTCGGTCTTGCGCCACCCGGAATGGAAGTCGACGTACTCCTCGACAAGGTCGAGGCCGTTCTCGGCGGCGAATCTCTTGATCGCCTCGCGCTGCGCGCCGGGGGAGAAGCCCTCGCCCTGCTCCTCGGTCGATTCGCGCACGTACGCGACCGCGCGCAGCGCCTTCGGCACCTCGACGAGGCCGAGGCCGTTCTCGGCGGCGAACGTCGTGATCGCCTCGCGCTGGTCGTCGAGCGAGGAGCCCGCGCCGTGGTCCTCAGCGGGCTTCCGGGCGGACGCGATCACTCCCGACGAGCCGCTGTCCTCGGCGCAGCCACCAGTCTGCGAACCACGCTGCGAAGGCTTCGAGTTGCGGGTCTGACGCGATGTCGCGCTCATGGTTCGAGCCCCTTTCCTGAGCGTGCGGACGACCTTCGACTAGATCAGACGCCCCACGTTCTCGCAAGCCGTTTTTGCCCGGTTTTCGTGGGGTTTTCCGAGGACGCCCGCCCGCCGTCGAACCGCTCACGTCCGCAGCTCCCAGCGGCACTTGTAGCCGAGCGGGTGCGTGTCAGCGGCTCTGCGTCCGCCGCTGCTCCAGCGGCCGCCGCCGGCTCTGTCGGTGACGAGCTTGAAGCCGGCGGCGCGCAGCGACGCACCGCCCTCCTCTCTGAGCGTGTAGGTGATGACGTTGCGGTAGCCGAGGGCCTTCGCGGCGCGCCACGCGGCCCGCAGCAGCATCGAGCAGGCGTTTGGCGTGCCATCGGTGCAGACGCGCCGAACCTCGGCGGTGAACCCGTCTTCCAGCTTGCGCGCGACGGGGCGGCCGAGGATCGCGACGCCGCACAGGCGGTCGTCTGTCTTGACGGCGACGACGCAGACGCCGGCGGCTACGGGGCGGTTGTGGCGATGGTGCTCGGCGACGAAGGCGTTCGCCTCTCTGAGCGAGGTCGGAACGATCGCAAGGCGCGGTCGGTCGTCGTGCGAGCGTGAGCGAGCGGATCGGTTTTTCGTCAATGGGTGGTGGCCGGCGAGGCGCTTCCCACTCCATCAACGTCAGGCAGAGCGTCCGAGCGGTACAGACGGCAGTTATGTGCGGCGTGCGGCTGCCGCTGCGTCGGCGCACTCGGTAACGATCCGCTTGATCGCGTAGAGATCCGGTCTGCCGATCGTGTGGGAGGCGACGCCGAGTGCGACGGCGAGGAACGTGAAGACGCAGCCGATAGTCGGGCTGATGTCTCCCTCGGGCTCGATCATCAGGACGACGTGGTCACCTGCGGGCCTGCGGTTCTCGTAGAGGCCGGCGGCGGTCGGGTGCGCGAAGAAGCTGCCCGCGCGGAAGACGGTGGTGTAGCTGGCGGTCAGCGTGTTCAAACCGCTGAGGCCGAGCCGGCCGTTCCAGTCCCTATCGGCCTGTCTCGCAAGCTCTCTGGTCTTCGGCATCCCCGGCCCCGAAAGCTGCTCCTCCAACCACTCCCGTCCCTCGGGCGTGATGTCGCCCGCCTCCATCGCCTTCATCTCGTTCCCCCACGCCCGGACGATCCGTAAGGATTCGCGGTTCCAGACCGTGAAGCGGCTGTCGTCGCGCGGCGCCGAGATCCACGCGAGCATTACGGCGTGGTCATAGAGGCAGCGGACGAGGATGGAGAGGTCGGCGACGCGCCGCAGTTCGCTCACGTGCACGATCGTCTCGCCGAGCGTCAGCACCCGCATCAGCAGTCCCGCCGACGCCGTCCGCCACTGCGGCCAGTCAGGTTCGGCGACGACGTGACCTATCGATCTGCCGAGTTCGAGCAGGCGCCCGATCGCCTCCAGGCTTACAGCAGCGGGAACAGCGTTCGTACTGTCGGCGCCGACGTTCATGCGGCCAAGAATGCCCGTCGTGCCGAGTCTGGTCCAGACATGCAGGAGATACGGTCCCGACTGTTTCAGTCAGGAGTCGTGTCGTGCGAGCCCTGACGGCTCCCGGCTCTCGCGGATCTCCTGCGTCATGGTCGTGACGATTCCGGCTGCCAACGATCGCACCCGGTAGCTCGCGTGACCGGCTCGCGCACTGTCATCGAACGCCGTTGCGCGTGCAAGCGAGGGAAGAGTCGGGCGGTCGACGGCCGAGACGCGAGGCAATCGGAAGCCCGCAGAGCGGAGGTGATGCGGCGTCGTCTGCAGCAGCTCGTTTGCTCGCCTGAGGACTCCCCGCGATCTCATTTCCGCGACCGTGTAGCTGCTCCGGCTCATGCCTGGAATCGGTCGGCCTGTCGTCGCCACACTCTGTCTTTGCAGTTCCCAAACCGCTCCTGTGAGCTTGGTTGCGAAATCGTCGAGATCATTCGCGAGCTCACGTCCCCATGCTTCGACCGCGCGCTTGATTGGAAGAACCGGTCTGAGGTCTACGGAGGCTCGGGCTTCGGCGATCTCACGCGCTGCGAGAGCGAAAGCGAACGCGTCAGCGTCTTTCTTTGGAGTTCTCCCTGACTGCGGCGGCCATCGTCTGAGATGTGCAGTCCAGAACTCCGCATGCTCGGCAATCGACCAAGTGTCCTGGTAGTGGAAGACCCAGAGGAATTCGTCATACGCCGGATCGCAGGGTCGCAACTCCCGCACGCCAAGGTCCATCAGATCGGTCAGGAGGAACAACGCAGGTGGCGCAGGTCCAGCGGCGCGGTCGCTCGGCCGAACCCCGTCTTCCCAGGGGGTTGAGTCAAAACCCCGAGCGGCGAGGGGGACCCTCGCACGGATCACCGCCATCGTCCAAATCAAAGGCTCCGATTCGGGAAGACGCGCAGCCTCGCCCTGATCACGATACGTGTCGATGCTTCTCGGTCTCATTCACAGTCGCCTCGGACGGATACTCTCCGCTTCGCCGGATGACCGAGGAATCAGACTGGTTGTGTTCGTGACGACGCTCGCGACTGGTCTCGCGACGGGGTGCGACTCAGTCGAAGCGCTTTGGGGGCTCTGTTGGACTACGGGGGACAAGGCGTTGGTGGCCTTCGGCGTTTACGAACTCTTGCGGCGATGGGGAACGCCGCAGCTCGCACGGAGGCCACGGGCGACGAGTCGGGCGGCCAGCTCGCGAACGACTGCTCGCACGTTGAGCGCTGTTTCGACGACTTCCGTATGTTCCACGGGATTCCAGCCGTTCGCCGAGCCGGAGCTTGGGCAGCGTACCGTTGTGGTTCCTCTACACGAACGAGGGGCATGCCGCACATGTCGATGAGACCCTGATGCGCGTCGCTGCCGTCCGTTCGTGCATCTACTTTGGTGCGTAATGTCCCCGCGCGCGGCGATGGTGATGGGCGAGTCGCAGGCCGAGGCCGAAGCGCAGGTACGCAGCGAGTCGGTCCGGGTGCTCCGTTCTCGGGAGATTGATCTGAGCAGCGTGCCGCCGCTTCCGGGCGAGCCGCTTGAACGGCATTGGGCGGTCGTCTTCGAGTTGACCGATCCCGAGCGCGAGGCGCAGCAGCCGCAACCGGACGATCCAGAAGGAGAGGTCGAGCGAGCGACGCTGAGCCTCTACACGCAGATGGCGATCGACCGGAATCTGCTCGTCACGGGGACCATCGAGCAGTTCCCGTGCCCGGCGTGCAGCGCCGAGGTAAGAGCAGAGTTGCCGCCACCGCACGAGCCGCGACCGGAGTACTACCGCCAGTGCGAGAGCTGCGGAGCGCATCTGACGCGCGTGCCGGGGGATCTCGTCTGGTCGGTCAAGCAGGTGAGACCTAAACCCGAGTCGTGCCTCTGCTGTGACGGTCCGGCAGACAGCAGCGAGCACCTCATCCCGGAGTGGGTCTCGAAGCGGTTGGGCGTGCGCGACATCGTCTACGTGGTCGAGGAGGCGGACGGCGGCATGCGGAGACGCAAGCAGCCGATCTCGTTCGCGAGTTACCAACGAAGAATCCTGTGCGAGGACTGCAACACGCACTTCGGGCTCTTGGAGCAGAAGGTCATCCCTTTGCTGGTGCCGATGGCGAGAGGCATGACGATGAGTCTGAACAGTGAAACTCAGGCGCTTCTCGCTCTCTGGGCAGCGAAAACAGGGGCATTCCTGAGCGGCGCCGAGCCAGCACTGCGCGACACCATCCCGCCCGAGCACGGGCCAACGATCCGGGCCGGGAAGGTGCCGCCGGGCGTCTGGGTCGGATTCTTCGAGTGGGCCGGCGGCGTCTCACTTAGCACGAGCCGCACCGTCGTCGATGGGCCATGGGGATCGGCTGAGACGTACCACGCGGTCTTGGCGTTCGCGAAGCTTGGGATCGTCGTGGCCGGGCTCTCTACGCCCAACACCCCGAAGGCACTGAACGCCGAGCGAGCCGGTCGCCTGCACCAGTTCTGGCCGCCCCGCGCCTCGCTCATCCACTGGGCGGCGAGCTGAGATGAGGACGCAGTGAGTTTCGACTTCGATGCAGCGGAGCGTCACCTGTTGGCGGAGGCAGACGATCTGCTCCCCGCGCTGGCGATCGCAAGACAGGCGACTGAATGCCTCGGCGCGATGGTCGAGGGCGTGACGGTTCCGCCCGCCCCTGACGGCGCCCCGCCGTCGTACTACGCCAAGTCGGCGACGCTCATGCTGGCCGTGATCGCCCTGCGTACGGGCCGAGCTTGCATGCTGGTCGTCTCGGCCGGCTATATGCCTGAGGCCCACGGCCTCAAGCGGCGGCTTTCCGAGGTCCACGCTCGCATTCAGGCGATCAGCAACGACTCATCTGGCCAGCACGCCCGCGATTGGCTCAGCGGTAGAGGCCCGAGCACGCCGACCAAACTCTTCGGGAAGTTCGGCAGCGCTGATCTTTGGGAGATGTACTCGTGGGGCGCACACGCCGACGCTCAGAGCGTTCACCAGTGGCTGTCAGTGCCGCTGCCGGACGTACACGAGGGGCACACCGGCATCGCAGTGCCGCCGCACCACCACGAGATCTTGTCGAACGCGGTGCTGACCGAGGTCGCAATGGAGTGCCGCGACATGGCCGCCGCGATGGTCGTGGCGCGGGCACGCACCGAGGATGAGATTCACGCGAACCTCGCACAGGTCGGAACGCTCGATGACGAAATCGAGGCGATGATCGCCCGCTATTACAACCGGGTGCCGGACGAAGGCGGCGAGGGGTAGATCGAGCGAGCCCGCGCGAGCCGGCGAGGAGGGGGAGAACCGCGTCGGCCGCAGGGGACCACACGTCCACACGAGCTTGCACCCGATTGCCGATCTCGTCACGAACGCCCGCCGCTCGTCGCTCGCTCGGCGCCAGGAACAGCACGAGCGGATCGGCGTCGGCCAGTTCCGAGCGCGGGATCGCTTTCGCGTACCGGTCGACCTTGTCGCGGATGCGGCTCAGGGGTTCGGTGCCGCGATCGAGTTCGAGGAGCAGGTGCAGCGGGTCGCGGTCGGGGAGGACGAGGACGCCGTAGCCGTCGGGCGCGGCGATGCCGTCGAGCAGGCGTTGCGTGGTGCGCTCGCCGTACCACTCGCGCAGCGCGCCGCCGGCCGCGCGCGCCTCGACGGCGAGCCGCACGAAGAACTCGTTCACGTCGAGGCGGTGGGCGAGCGTCGCGGTGCGGGCGATCTTGAGCGGGTCGCTGCGGCGCCAGAGGAGCTTGTCGCGGTCGCGGCCCAGCTCGGCGGCGACGATGCGGGCGCCGACCTCGTCGAGCACCCAGTGGAACGGCGCCGAGCCTTCGCCTCGTCTGCGTGTCGGTCGGAACCGGTCGAGCACCCGCAGTCTGTACAGCCGCTCCAGCCGGCGCCGTGATGCTCGCTCCCCTCTGAAGTGCAGCCGTGTGATCTGGTCGGTCGTCAGGGTTCCGTGTTCGTAGCAGTCCAGGGCTATCCGTCGGTCACGGTCTGTCAGATGCGCTGCGGCACGGTCGACGTGGTCTTGGGTGACGTGTGGCGGTCGAGTGATCTGGTTCATCGATCTTGTCCCCCTTGTCGGGGTTCAGCCCGATCGGCGGGATCGCCACCGTCCCGGCGATCACGTCGGCTTTGGGGTGTTCCGCTCCTAGATCGGAACACCGATCGGAACACGGGTCGGTACACGGGCCGGAACCCCTCTCAGGCGGGCTGCTCGCGCTCGCGCCGGTCCAGCTGACGGCTGCCCCCGCGTCGCTCGAGGACGGCGTCTACGTCGGGTTGGTCGCCGAGCCGATCGCGGACGTGCTGGCGGACCTGCTCGGCACGGTCGCCGTCGGCCGCCGGCGCGAGCGGTTCGGTCGCGACCGTGAACGCGCGGGTCGTCGTGCCGCTGTGGCAGAGCCGGACGGCGGTCGTGCACTGCGGCAGGTGGGCGAGGTCGTGATCGGACAGCTCCGGCTGCACCTCGCGCCGAACCATCCTGCGCAGGGTTCGGCTCCGCCCCGTACCGTCCCGGTGATGAGCATCAGGTTTAGGGTTGCCGGGATCACATTCAGCGGTACCTCCGAGCGGATTGCGACTGCCACTGATGTCGTCGTACTCGTCGGACCGAACAACGCCGGCAAGAGCCGAGCGCTGCGGGAGATCGCCGCGCACATCGCTGACGACAACCCTGAAGCTGTCGTAACAAGCCTCGCTACGGAGAAGTCTGGCGCCGCCGAGGAACTGCGGGAATGGATCGTCCAGCGCACGGTTTCCAGCGCCACGGTCGGCTATCGGACGACAGCCGACGGGCACGGTGTCTGGGTGGAGGACGCCTGCAATGGTTGGACCGCCGAACCAGCCACGGTCTCGCGGCTCGCGAGAGCACTCGTATTGCTTGCCGACGCCGAGACGCGACTGCAACTGGCGAATAGTGTGCCGAGCGTCGACGTGCGCTCGCTCCTGCCACTGGAACCACTGCAGCGCCTTCTGCGCGATCACACGACCGAGACTCGGCTGAGCGCAGCGGTAGAGCGGGCATTCGCCCTCCCGGTTCACGTCAATCGCGCCGGGGGATCACAACTGCATCTCCATTTGGGCGCACCAGAGGCAGAGCCCCGCCTCGACAGCGTCGAGTACCTGAGCGCACTTGACGAGCTGCCGCTCGTGCCCGAGCAGGGGGACGGCATGCGCTCGTTCATCGGGCTGCTGTTGACCATCGTCACTTCCTCTCACCCGCTCATCCTGGTTGACGAACCGGAAGCGTTCCTGCACCCGCCCCAGGCTCGAGAGCTGGGGCGTCAGCTCGCCACACCTGAAGAACAGCAGTTGATCGTCGCGACGCATTCAGTTGACGTTCTGCTCGGGCTGCTCGATCGCGCCAGATCGGTGACAGTGATCCGGCTGACGCGCAACGGCGATCGCAATCGTGCCTCGGTGCTCGATGGACAGCGCGTCGCCGCGCTGTGGAGAGATCCCGTGCTGCGCTACTCGCGGTTGCTTGATGGCCTCTTCCATCGCGGCGTCATCGTGTGTGAGGCTGAGGGCGACGTTCGGCTGTACAACGCGACGCTGGACGCTCGTCTCGAACGCCGTGGCGAGGCGGCCGCAGATGTGTTGTTCACCAGTTCCGGCGGAAAGCACAAACTCGCCGCGGCTGTGGCCGCGCTCCGACCGCTCGGTGTCCCGGTTGCGGTGGTCACAGATCTCGACATGTTGCGTGCCGAGCAGCCACTGCGGGGGCTCGTCGACGGGCTTGGCGGTGACTGGGCCAGGTTTGAATCCGATGCCCGGCGTCTCCGCGCACTCGTGGCAGAGATGGAAACGGTCTCGCCGACCGTCGATTCCATCAGGCCGCAGTTGCTCCAGACGCTCGGGGCCGATGGCACGGCCCGCGTCACCGAGGAGCAGTCACGGCGGATCCGCGAAATCACGAAGGTCCGCGACGGATGGCGAATCGCTCGCGAGGGCGGCGGCATTGCTGCTCTCCCTCACGGGGACGCTAACGGGATCGCGAGACGCCTGATCGCCGCACTTGCAGAGATCGGGTTGTTCGTCGTTGATGTTGGTGCGCTGGAGGGTTGGGCGCCAGACCTCGGCGGGCACGGCCCAAGATTCGTCGACCGGGCCTTGGAGGAAAAACGGCACGTCACGCACGAACCGTTGAGCGACTTCGTCGCGTCGGTGGCGGCGTTCGTTCGCTCTGTCGAGGCAGTCGCAGAGGGCGAGCCTCCGGATGACCGACAACCGGCAACGAGCTGGCGGCGCGAGAGCGGCGCGCAGCAGGCTACGCCGCCGGGGCCTCTGCGGTGAGGATGTGCTCGCGGCCGTTGGCCGAGACAAGGACGACGGCGTAGCCGGCGTCGAGAGCGGCGGTGATTTCGCGGCCGGCGTGGGGTTCGTCGGCGTCGATGAAGGCGGTGCGCTCGGGGTAGCGAGAGGAGCCGTCGGCGAGGTCGTTGGCGACTGCGCGATCCAGGGCGGTCGCGCTGGGGGATCTGTGGCTGTTCAGCTCGTGCGCCATCCGTCGATCATCTCGCGGTAGCCGGTTTCGATCGCGTCGATGGCGATCCGCATGCCTTCGGCGAGTGTACCGCGTGGAAACGCTCTGCCGAGGCTTTGCCCCGGCTGCGAGTGTGTCGGTGCATGTCGTTGACGTCGTGGGCGCCGTCGTAGACGCGGATCGTCTGCTCGGCGCCGTCGTGCGGCAGCACGAGCACGACCGCGTAGTCGATGATCACGCCGCGATCGTGGCTGTAGCGGATCACCAGACGCGCGCCGGTCGCGTAGTCGAGCACGCGTCGCCACTCGCGTGTCGGCATCAGAGCCCGAACTCGGCCTTGATCTCTTCAAACGGTATGGGCTCGATCCCGCGTGCTCGATCGGCGCGGACCTCGGCGACAGCGCGGCGCTCCTCCTCCGTCTCGGGCTCGTCGTCGATCGGCGCGTTGCCGAGCATCCATCTGACCGGGTCGTGGCGAGGGTTCTGTCCGGGGTCCATGGGGGTGACCGTAGCGCGCGGATACGACAAGTGCGACGCACCGAAACGCGCATGCGGCAGGGTCACAGACGGATCTGGATCCGGGGTGTAAATCGTGGGTTTGACCCCCGTCGCTCCCGCCTCAGGGACTCTCTGAAGCCCCGCCATTGTGCGGGGTTTCGTCGTTCTTGGGGGCGTCGAACGCAGCGCGAGGCTTGACCGCCGTGATCGCGCCGTTCTGCTCCCACACCCCCTCGAACAGCGACGTGAGCAGCTTGCGGCGCTCGGCCGGCGAGGACTCCAGCTCCCTGAAGGTGCCGAAGTCGGCGAGGATCGCGGCGGCCTTGTCGAGCTGTGGGTCGACGGGCGGCGCCACGCGTTCCAGCTCTTGTTCGATCGCCTGCCGGCGCATGACGTACTGCGCTCTGGTCATGTCGCCCATGACGTAGATGTCCTGGAGTCGTTCGAGCTGCGTGGTGGGATCGCGCCGACGCTTGGCGTCGGCGCCGGGCGCGGTCGCACTCTCGACCGAGGACAGGAGGAAGTCGCGCAGGTCGCCGTCGGGGGCGAAGTCGCGGTCCAGTCGATGAGCTGGGATTCGAGCGGTTCGGCTTTCACGATCGCGGCGCCGCAGGGGTCGCCGTAGCGGCGGATCGAGCACATTTAGCGGGCCGCCCCAGGGTGCTCGATCGCTACGAGGGGTCGGTGTGCTTCTCGGCCTGCAGGAGCGGCACCAGGATCTCGTCGACGATGCGTTCGATGTCGTGGTGGACCATGGGGCGTTCCGCGTTGCCGAAGTACGTCAGCAGTGCGAGGACCGTGGTGACCTCCATGGGCTCCGACGTCGTCCGAAGGCGCTGCGCCGTCTCCGGGCGCAGCTCGCCGCGGTCTGCTGCGCGCTGGGCGGCCGTGACGATCGCCGAGGTCACGGCCCCGACGAAGCGCTGTCTGAGCGTCGCGACGAGATCGGGCTGATGGCGTGCGACCTCGAGGGCGCCGGCGATCACGCGCCGGCGCCGTTCGTCCAAGCAGCCGCTGGCGGTGACGAGGCCCTCCACGAGGTCCTCGTGCAGCGTCCGGGCGGCACTGATCCCCGCGGTCGGGAACGCGAGCGTGTCCAGTGCGTCCGCGATCAGGTCCGTCACCGAGGTCCAACGCCGGTAGACCGTGGTCTTTCCGACGCCGGCACGGGCCGCGACCGCTTCCATGCCGACCGACCGCGGACCGTCGGCGGCGAGGAGGTCGAGGACCGCTTCGAGGATCAGCAGGTCGCGGGATGCGTCGCGCGACCGGCCGACTTTCGCCGGGGGCCGCTGACGCGATGGAGTCGAGTGTTCGATCACACCAGGATAGGCGGGTTGTCGTCATGCCGACGGGGCGGGGCCGTCGGCTCCCACTAGACTGCTCATATCGATACGGTCCTGTATCGTATCGTTTTGTTCGGCGCTGAACTGTGCCTTTGCAGTCAACCTCTTGGAGCAGCTATGACGGACTCGAACACCACCCGCAAGTACCTCGTCACGGGCGCCACCGGGATGCAGGGCGGCGCAGTCGCCAGAGCCCTGGCCCGTCGCGGAGAGCACGTGACCGCCCTGGTCCGCAACCCCGATTCCGACGCCGCGCGCGCCCTGACGGACGAGGGCATCACGCTCGTGGTGGGTGACCTCGACGATCCCGCCACGTTGCGGGCGGCGGCCGAGGGTCACGACGCCGTGTTCTCGGTGCAGCTCGCCCTGATGGAGGACAAGGACGCCGAGCTGCGCCACGCGCGCAATCTGGTCGCCGCGGCCCGGGATGCCGGCGTCGGGCAGTTCGTGCAGACGACGGTCTCCTCGACGGGATGGCGCGACCGCCACCCGGACGCCGCCCAGAAGCCGCGCGACGACGATTGGTACTGGGACGCGAAGGAGGACGTCGAGGCCGCCGTACGAGCGGCCGGCTTTACGTCCCACACGATCGTCAAGCCCGCCTACTTCATGGAGAACTTCACCAACCCGCGCCACTACACGTTCCAGTGGCCCCACCTGGCGTCGGGCGAGCTCGTCACGGCGTGCCCGCCGAGCACGGATCTCGCGCTGCTCTGCGCCCCCGACTTCGGCGCCTTGGTCGCCGAGGTCCTGACCGCACCGGACCGATTCGCCGGCATCGAGATCGAGCTGGCGTCCGACCGACGGTCCTTCACGCAGATCGCCGACGCGCTGAGCGACACACTCGGCCGCCCGGTGACCGCCCGCCAGGTGCGCGCCGACGACGACCTGCATCCGGCGCTGCTGCCCGGTCAGCTCTGGTGGGCGGAGGTCGGCTACCCGGCCCGGCCTGAGGACGCGGAGGAGCACGGCCTCTCCATGCCGACGAAGCTCCCGACATTCCTCGGTGACCACCGCGAAGACCTCGCCTGGATCGCCGCCACCGCATGAGCTGACGCCGTCGCTCCCACACTCGCTCGAACGTTGCGCCATCATCCCCGCGGAATCCAACGCCTAGTGTCTGCCGCCGGGCGCCCGAGCTGAGCTGGTGTTCACTGACTCGGCGGCCGGTATGACCGCGGGCAGGCGCAGGAGCCGTCGGCCGCGCTCGGGCATCCACCAGTTCCAGCGGCCGAGCCACGAGACGGTGGCGGGGACGAGCAGCGAGCGCACGATCAGCGCGTCGATCAGGACGCCTGCGGCGAGTCCGGTGGCGAGCACCTGCAGGTCTGCGTCCCCGGCGGTTGCCATCGAGGCGAACGCGAGGAAGACGATCAGCGCCGCGCTGGTCACGAGCCGCCCGGTGCCGGCCATCCCGCGCACGACCGCCTCGTCGGTGGAGCCGGTGCGGTCGTACTCCTCGCGCATCCGGGCGAGGATGAACACCTCGTAGTCCATCGAGAGCCCGTAGATGAACGCGAACACGATCACCGGCGCCCACGACAGCACCGCTCCGGAGGGGCCGACGCCGAACAGCAGCTCGGTGCCGACGCCGTGCTGCCAGACGAGCGTCATCACGCCCCAGGTCGCGAAGACCGACAGCAGGTTCATCGCGATCGCCTTCGCGGGCAGCACGATCGAGCGGAACGCGCGTGCGAGCAGCACGAACGTGACGACCGAGATCAGCACGAGCATCAGCGGGAAGGAGCCGTAGACGCCGTCGACGAAGTCGATCGTCTCCGCGGTGCCTCCGCCGACCGTCGTCGCGGGCAGCGCGGCGGCGGCGTCGCGCACGGCGTCGACCGCGTCACGTCCGGCCTGCGAGTTGGTGTCGCTGCGGGGGAGGACTTCGACGACCGCGTCACCATCGGCTCGCCACGCGCCGCGCGGTGCGCTGGCGGCGCGGACGCCGTCGACCGCCGCCAAGCGGGCGGCGGTGTCGTCCGCGCGGGCGGCCGGGGTCAGGACTTCGATGGGCGCGAGCGGCGCGGCGCCGATGCCGGAGCGATCGAGCTGCTCGAGCGCGGCCTTCGGGTCGCCGGTGCCGCCGAGCGACCGTGCTTCAGGGCTGCCGAGCAGCATGCCCTGCGCGACGATGCAGAGCGCGACGAGCACGGCCGTGCCGCCGAGCGCGGCGGCGACGCGGTGGCGGATGACCAGGCGCGCCCAGGCGGCCCAGTGCCGCTCGGCACGGTCGGTGCGTCGCAGCCGGCGGGCGTCGGCGACCGGTCCGACCGTCGCGAGCACGACGGGCAGCAGGGTCAGCGCGACGGCGACGGACGCGAGCGGGATGAGCAGGCCGCCGTAGCCCATCGAGCGCAGGAAGGGCACCGGCAGCACGAGCGCTGAGAGCAGTCCGATCGCCACGGTGGTGCCGCTGAACAGCACGGCGCGCCCGGCGGTTCCGGCGGCGTGCACGATCGCCTCCTCGTTGCTTCGCCCGCGCTCTCGTTCCTCACGCCAGCGCATGACGATCAGGAGCGCGTAGTCGATCGCGACGCCGAGGCCGATCAGCGAGACGAGGAAGACGACGACCAAGTTGACCTCGGTCAGCGCGGTGAGCCCCCAGACGGCCAGCAGCGTGACCGGGATCGCGACGACCGCCATCAGCAGCGGTACGAGGGCGAGTGCGGACGCGAAGACGAACACCAGCACGATCAGTGCCCCGACGCCGGCGATGAGCGTCTCGTTCAGGAAGCTGGGACCGCCGCTCTCGCCTGGCGCCTCGCGGGCCAGCAGCGCGGCACCCGTGAGCCGTACCTCGGCGCCGCCCACGCGCGCGCCGGCGGCGGCTTGCTCGGCGCGCGCCAGCGTCGCGTCGCTGATCTCGTTCCCGCTCGGCCCGGCGTCTTCGACCACGGTCGACGGCGGATGCACGATCGCGAACGTGGTGCGGCCGTCGTCTGAGACGTAGGCCGGCTCGGATGTGGAGCCGAAGGACGCGATGCGAGCGCCGGGGACGGCGCGCGCGAGGTCCTGCTCGAGTGTCCGCAGGTCGGCGCGGACCGCAGGAGCGCTTGCCGTCGTTCCGGATGGCAGCGTGACGACAGCGACGAGCGGCGGGGTTGCGCCGCCCGAGTCGAAGCGACTGACGATCCGCTCGTTCGTGATGGTGCTCGCGCTGTCGGGCATCGTGAAGTTCTCGTTGAGCGCGTCAGTGACCTTCGCGGCGCCGTAGAACCCGACCAAGGTGAGCGCGAGCCAGCCGACCGCGACCAGGCGCTTGTGGGCGAGCACCCAGTGGGTGAGGCTGGCGAGCCAGCGCCCGGTGCGGTCGACCGGCTGGGCGGAGATCGGTGTCGTTCGCATGGCCGGGGAAGCTAGGTCGGCCGCGGTCTGCGCGAAACGTCCGCTCGGCGGATCCTCCGTCTCCTCCCGCGGGAGGAGACGCTTCCTGCCGTGGGAGGTGTCCGGGCAGGGGGCGCGCTACTAGGCTCTGCCTCGTGTCGACGATCAGGTCCGCGGCGAGCTCCCGCCAACTCGCGCTCGACGCTGCGCTCACGGCTGCGGTGTTCGGATTCTCGGTCGCGCAGATGGCCACCCAGGCGTTCGGCGCGAAGGCCGGCCAGGCGGGCGGAGCCGACGTGGTCGGCGTGGCCGTCTGCCTGCTCGCCGCGCTCCCGCTGCTGGCGCGTCACCGAGCGCCGCGAGCGGCGCTGGTGGCGGTCCTCGGTGCCACGGTGGCGCTCGTCGCGCTCGACTACGCAGTGCTGACCGCGCCCGCTCCGGCGATCGTCCTCGCCACGCTCGCCGAGCGCGACCGGAGGAGACAGGACGCCTTCTTGATCCTGATCGCCTGCATCGCCGCCTTCGCGGCGTTCGTCGCCGTGGCCTGGGCTCGCTTCGAACCCGAGCCGGGCGAGTACACGATCACCGCGCTCCTGTGGGCGGGCGGCTGGATCGTCAGCGATCGCCGCCGCCTGGCGCGGCAGCGGGCCGCGCAGGAGCGGGAGCGGGCCGCGCAGGAGCGGGAGCGCACCGCGCGCGAGCAGCGTCTCGCGGTCGCCGAGGAGCGAACGCGGATCGCTCGCGAGTTGCACGACTCGGCCGGACACGCGATCAACTCGATCCTCATCCAAGCCGGCGCGGCGCGGCTCGTCCAGGACAGTCAGCCGGAGCGCAGCCGCGAGGCGATCGCGACCATCGAGGCGATCGCGCGCGAGGCCGTGCAGGACATCGACGCGATCCTGGGCGGACTGCGCAATGGCGCGCCGGCCGACCTGGAGCCGCTGCCCGGCATCGACCGCATCGCCGCGCTCGTCGAGCGCCACCAGGCCGCCGGCCTGGACTTCTCGCTGCGCGACCGCACGAGCCCTGAGCTGCGACTGCCGCCACGGATCGATCGTGCCGCCTATCGCATTGCACAGGAGGCGATGACCAATGCCGCGCGTCACGGAACCGGCGCCGCCGAACTGACGCTCGGGTGCCACGACGGCGTGCTGACGCTCACAGTGGCCAACCCCGTCGCCCACGGCGCGACGGCGCGGATCACGGGCGGCCACGGCCTGATCGGGATGCGAGAGCGCGCCGCGCTGCTCGGCGGAACGCTGGACGCCCGCCGCGTCGGTGACCGCTTCGAGGTCCGCGCGACGCTGCCCCAAGGCCCAAGGGCGCCGTGACCGAAGCGAACGACGCGATCCGCGTGATGCTGGTCGACGACGACGACCTCGTCCGCCGCGGCCTGCGGCTGATCGTCTCCAGCGACCCGACGCTCGACGTCGTCGCCGAGGCCGAGGACGGCGACATCGCGCTGCGACGCGCGTCACACCACCACCCCGATGTCGTGCTGATGGACGTCCGAATGCCAGAGATGGACGGCATCACCGCGACCCGCGAGCTGATCGCACGGGTGCCCGACGCTCGCGTGATCATCCTCACGACCTTCGACGAGGACGAGTACGTCGTCGGCGCGCTGCGCGCCGGCGCCAGCGGCTTTCTGCTCAAGCGCAGCACCCCCGAGGATCTGCTGCGCGCGATCCATGTCGTCGCCCTCGGTGACGCGCTGCTCTCACCCGCGGTGACACGACGCGTGATCGAGCGGGTGGTCGAGCAGCCGACCCTGAGCTCCTCCCCGGATCCCCGGCTTGCCGACCTCACGCCACGCGAGCTCGAGGTGTTCCTGCTCATCGCCCAAGGGCGCTCCAACCGCGAGATCGCCGCCGCGCTGACCGTCGAGGAGACGACGGTCAAGAGCCACGTCCGCAACGTGCTGACGAAGCTCAGCGCACGCGACCGGATCCACGCCGTGATCCTCGCCTACGAATGCGGCGCGGTCTCTCCCGGCAAGCGAACGGCGCCGTGACCTGACGGGTGCCTCACGCCGCGACCATCCATCTCGATAGCTTGCGGCGCTCGGCCGGCGAGGACTCCATCTCCCAGAACGTGCCGAAGTCGGCGAGGATCGCGATGATTTTTCCGCGCTCGGCTGGTCTGTACGCAAATACCGACTCACGGGAGGCTGACGTATGCGGAAATTGACCTTTGGCATGAACCTGAGCCTGGACGGCTACATCGCCGCGCCCGGCGACGACCTGGGCTGGAGCGTGCCGTGCGATGAGCTGTTCCAGTGGTGGTCTGACCGGGTGGGGGCGACGGGCCTGGCGCTGTACGGGCGCAGACTGTGGGAGACGATGAGCTCCCACTGGCCGACCGCCGACCAGCAACCCGGCGCCACACCGGCGGAGATCGAGTACGCGCGCCGCTGGATGGACATGCCGAAGGTGGTGTTCTCCTCGACGATCAGCACGGTCGACTGGAACGCCCGCCTGGTCACCGGCGACGCGGTCAGCGAGATCGCCCGGCTCAAGGCCGAGGATGGCGGTCCCATGGACATCGCCGGCGCCACGCTCGCCGCGGCGGCGATGCGGGCCGGGCTGATCGACGAGTACGTGATCGTCACCCACCCGGTCCTGGTGGGCGGCGGCACACCGTTCTTCACGCCCCTCGACACCTGGGTGAACCTGACCCTCGTGGAGACCCGGGTCTTTCCCGACGGCGTGGTCCTGACCAGGTACGAGACCAGGCGTTGAGGGCCCGGCGTCGGACCGGCGCGGGCTCCGGGCCGCCCACCCGAGCAGCGGTTTTCTCGCGAGCTCCACTTGGGTTCGACGTACCGGCCGCGACGGCGGAGCGCTGCGCCGTTGACTCGTTCGGAGCGGCGGAGCAGTACCCGTCGAACATCTCGTGAGTCTCCTTTCTTGACCGTGGTCCGTGTCACGGGCAAGCTGACTCGGCCAGGCGGGCGCCCTGGGCGTCCGCCGTCACCAAGGAGGTCACAGATGTCCACGAGGCTTCGCCTCGCGCTGCTCGCGGTCGCGCTGCTCGCCGCGACCGCCACCGCTCCGTCGGCCGCATCAGCGGTCACCGGGTTCCAGGTCTCCCCGGCGGGGACCTACACGGCCACTGGAACGCTCAGCTTCAGCTCGTCGCTCGGGACGGCGACGTGCGACGCCATATTGACCGCGACAGTCGCCTCGTCGTGGTCAGCGACCGCGCTAGCCACGGCCGGGACGCTCACCGGGGGCAGATTCACGAACTGCAGAGGCGCCGTCAGCGCGTTCGCGCTGACCGGCACCTCGACCGCCGGCTACGTGTCGTTCGCGGGCACGCCGTCGAGTCCCAGATCGTTCACCGAGAGCTTCCTAGGACTCACGTTCACCGCTACGACGATCTTCGGCGCCTGTCAGTACAGAGGCAATCAGACGGCGACGCTCGACATCGTCTCGGGCACGACGCTGACGCTCGGGAGATCGACGCTCGCGAAGGTCGGCGGCGCCGGAGCGTGCCCCGCGAGCGGGACGCTGTCCGCCACCTTCGCGCTCTCGCCGAGACTCGCCGTCACGGTGCTCGACACCGAGCCCCCGACATGGCAGTGGACGCCGGCGTCCGTCGTCGACTTCGGCGTGCAAGCCGCGGGTACCACGACCACGAGCACGATCACCTTCACGAACACCACCCAGCTACGGACCTACACCACGATCCCACCACAGGGCAGCGTCGACGACCCCGTCAACTTCAGCTTCGACGCAGCCAGACTCCCGAACAACCTCATAATACTTCCGGGCGGTTCGGTCTCGATAGACGTCAGCTTCACCCCTCCGGCCGGGGCACCGGCGAACACACTGGAGATCTCGGGCTTCGGCATCCATCTCAGAGACGACACGGGCCACGTTTTCACTCCCTCCGCGATACTGCGCGGGAGAACGCCGTAGGCGCGGGTCGCATCGGCCTGTAGACAAAGTGGGGTCGGGCGAGGGTCGTGGCACGTACGGCCCTCGCCCCGAACCGGACGCGGTGCGAACGTCCTCGAGGCTTGGGGGGTACAGCAGCTTCACAACGCCGCGACGAGACCGGCGCCCTCACGGTCGTGCGTCACCGTCTCGTGGAAGCTGTCGCCGTAGTGGTCGGCGAACATCTTCGCGACGAGCTCGCCGCGGCTCGACACGCCGACCTTCTCGTAGACCGACTTGAGGTGGTCTTGCACCGTGTAGCGCGAGAGGTGCAGCTCGCGCGCGATCTCGATCGTCGCGAGCCCACGCGCGAGCGCGCGCGTGACGTCCAGCTCACGCGGCGTCAGCTCGTATGCCTCCACGATCAGCGGGGCGACGTCGCTCGCCTTCGCCGGTTCGATCACGACCGCGACGTCGCCGGGCTCGCCGTCGGTGTCGCGCATGCAGGAGGCGTGGATGACGAGCCAGCCGCCGGTGAGCGTGCGCACGCGCACGCGCATCGCATCGGCGTCGCGAGCGCTGGACGCGCGGGCGCGCGCCTCCGTCACGGCGAGCATCACCTCGGTCGGGATCTCCACGCCCATCCCCACGTCGAGCGGACGATGGAGGGAGTGGATCTCGCCCAGCCAGGCGAGCGCCGCGGGCGTCGCCGAGACGATCCGCGTCGCGCCGTCGAAGATCGCCATACCCGGCCCGCGGCCGGCTCTGCCGACGCTCGGCGTCGTCAGCAGCGACGCGCGCAGGCCGCGCGCGACGAGCGGCGCGACCGACGTGACGAACGACACGTCGGCCTCGCTGAACTGGTCGTGGGCGCTCACGCGCGTCATGTGCAGCAACCCCCAGCCGCGCCCACCGACGTTGAACGTGCCGCGCAGCTCGGCGTTGACGTCCATCAGCCGGTTCATCTCGCGCCAGCGGGCGCTGCGCTCGGGCCGGCCGCCCGTCGCCGTGTGCAGGTCGGCGACCTGTCTCTGCCCGCGCGCGAGGTCGGCGAACTTGTTGAAGTCCGGCACCTCGAACTCGTACTCCCAGAATGGCGCGCACACCACCTCGGGCATGCCGCGCACGACTCCGGCGCTCTGCGCGAGCAGGGTGTGCGGGTCGGCGGCGCAGACGAAGTAGCTGTCGGCCCCGACGACTCTCAGCAGCTCGTCGGCGACGCCTTCGATCATCTCCTGCGCGGGCGCGCCCGAAGTCGTGAGGCGGTCGATCCGCTCGGCGGCGCGCTCGGCACCCTTGGGCAGCGAGACTGACACGACAGCAACCGTACGCCGGGGGCAGCGCGCCCACAACCCCGAATTCTAGGGGGATGGCGCACGCGCGCCCCTCCCCGCTCGCGGGGGATGGCGAGGAGCGATTCACCGAGGACGCGGGATGGTCGGCACGGCCGCCGCCCGCGAGCCTGGTCGGCAGGAGATGTCAAGCCGAACCGGGAGCCTCACATGAGCACCACCGTCCACCGCATCGCCGGCGCCGTGCGCGTCCGGCCCGACGCGATCCTGCCCCAGCATCCCGCCTACGACGACGCGCGCCTCGCCTGGAACCTGGCGGTCGACCAGCGCCCCGCGGCGATCGTCGTCGCGAGAACGACGGCCGACGTCGTCGGCGCCGTCGCGCTCGCCGCCGAGCGCGGCCTGCGCGTCGCCGCGCAGGGCACGGGCCACCTGGCCAGCGCGCTGCCCGACCTCGAGAACGCGATCCTCGTCAAGACCGCGATCGGCGGGGTCGAGGTCGACCCGGTCGCGCGCGTCGCGCGCGTCGGCGCGGGCGCCGTCTGGAGAGACGTCGTCGACGCGGTCCACCCGTACGGGCTCGCCGCGCTGTCGGGGTCCTCTCACGACGTCGGCGTGCTCGGCTACACGCTCGGCGGTGGCGCCAGCTGGCTCGCCCGCGCGAAGGGCCTGTCGGCCAACAACGTGCGCGCGATCGAGCTGGTGACCGCCGACGCGCGCCTCGTGCGCGTCGACGCCGACCACGAGCCGGAGCTGTTCTGGGCGCTGCGCGGTGGCGGCGGCAACTTCGGCGTCGTCACGCACATCGAGCTGCAGCTGTTCCCGATCGCCGAGGTCTTCGCCGGCATGACCGTGTGGCCGGCGAGCGCCGCCCGCGAGCTGCTGACGGCGTGGGCCGCGTGGGCGACCGACGCGCCCGATGAGGTCACGACCTCCTTCCGCCTGCTGCGCCTGCCGGACCTGCCCGACGTTCCGGAGCCGCTGCGCGACGTGCCCGTCGTCGTCGTGGACGGCGCCGTGCTGGCCGAGCCCGCGCGCGCGGCCGAGCTGCTGGCCGGCTTCCGCGCGGTCGGCGAGCCGCTGCTGGACACGTGGGCGACGATCCCGCCGAAGCGGTTGATCGAGATCCACATGGACCCGCCGGCCCCGGTCCCGGCCGACGCCGACACCACGCTGGTGGGGGAGCTGGACGAGGCGGGGCTCGACGCCTTCCTCACCGCGGTCGACCCGGACGTGGTCGCGCCGCTGCTGTTCGCCGAGCTGCGGCAGTTGGGTGGCGCGCTCGGTCGCGTGCCGGAGGGCGCGGGCGCGCGCGGGCGCTTCGAGGGCGCGTTCACGGTGTTCGCGGTCGGCGTGCCCGAGGGACCGGAGCATGCGGACCTGCTGGCGGCGCGCATCGACGCCGTCGTCGACGCGATGCGTCCGTGGTCCACCGGCACCGCGTATCTCAACTTCTCCGATCGCGGCGGCAGCGCCGAGCACGGCTACGGCCCCGGCGTGTACGAGCGGCTGCAGGCCGTCCGCCGCGTCTGGGATCCGCAGGAGCGCTTCGTCGGCAGCCACCGGATCGCGACGTCATGAGCCTTCTCGACCTGAGCGTCGGACTCGAGGCTGGCGTCGCCTCAGCGAGCGGCGCGTGATCTTCCGAGACGAGCATCAGTTGGCGGGCTTGCCGAACCAGCGGGAGAGGTGGTCGTCCAGGTCCTGCTGATCGTCGCCGATCCAGGCGACGTGGCCGTCGGGGCGCAGCAGGACGCACGGAGCAGCCAGCGCCGCGGTGGAATCCGCGACGTAGTCGATCCGGTCTGACCAGCCGTCGACGGTCAGGCGCTCGGTGCGGTCCAGCAGCAGGCCGCGGCCGCGCTGCAGCAGACCGTAGAGGCGGCCCTGCCTCACCTCGACGTCGCGCAGGCGGCGGCCGAGCAGGTCGGGGCCTGCGCCGAAGTCGTAACGGATGTCGATCGCGGTGACCTTCTCGATCAGATAGCGGTTCACCTCGTCGAGGTCCATCAGTTCGGTGAGCAGCCTGCGCACGGCCCGCGGGCCCGGCTCCGTGGACAGCAGCTCCATCTGGGCGCGGACGCTGTCCAGCACGTCCGCGGCGACGGGATGACGTTCGGCCTCGTAGGTGTCCAGGAGCGCTTCCGGCGCCCAGCCGTGGATCTGCGCCGCCAGCTTCCAGCCGAGGTTGACTGCGTCCTGAACGCCCAGGTTGAGGCCCTGGCCGCCGATCGGCGGGTGGATGTGCGCCGCATCGCCGGCCAGCAGCGCCCGCCCGACCCGATAGCGCTCGGCTTGCCGGGTGGCATCGCCGAAGCGGGACAGCCAGCGCGGGGAGTGCACGCCGAAATCGGTGCCGGCGATGGCGCGCAGCTGTCGTCTGAAGTCCTCGAGCGTGGGCGGTTCCGCGCGATCGCTGACTCCCGCGGCGGGGACGACGGCCTGATAGACCCCTTCGCCGAAGGGTCTGAGAGTGAAGGACGTGTTGGTGCCGTGGAACTCGGCCATCTTCGCGGAGATCTCCACCTGCGGCGCACCCACTCCCATCTCGCCCATCAGCGTCTCGGTCCGCGCGGGCTCGCCGGGGAAGCCGACGCCGAGCAGTCTGCGCACCGTGCTGCGGCCGCCGTCACAGCCGACGAGATAGCGCGACCGCAGCCGTTCGCCGTCGGTCAGCTCGACGGTCACCCCTTCGTCGTCCTGCGCGAGATCAGCCACCGCACGACCGCGCCGGACCTGCGCGCCCAGCTGAATCGCATGTTCTTCGAGCAGGCGGACGATGACCGGCTGCGGGATGCCCAGCAGATAGGCGTGCGCGGAATCCAGGCCCTCGGGCGCAGGCTTGGCGATCGCCGCGAAGAATCCGCCGGCCGGACGCTGTCGTCCGTGTTCGAGCATGCGATCCAGCAGCCCGCGCATCGCCATCAGCTCGATGCTGCGAATGTGCAGACCGACGACGCGGACGAACGACGCGGGCTCGGTTTCCCGCTCCAGAACGAGGACCCGCACATCGTGCAGCCGCAGTTCGGCGGCCAGCATCGCACCGGTCGGTCCGCACCCGGCGATGATCACGTCGGCGGTGAACTGCGAAGAGTCCATGGGTGTTGCCTTTCGGGAGTGCCTTGTTCTCAAGGCGCTCCCGGCGACACCCACGTCAATCGCCCGACCGTGACGGACGCGTCAGGCCGGGGCACTCGACAAGCGTTCCCAATGAGCACCAGAAGGAAAGCCTAAAGGCTATCCTTTCCTAAGAGTTCACAGCGAGATAGGATGCCGCTAGGCAAGGAACGCAACGTTCCCTTGCCTGATGATCGAACCAAACGAAGGATCGTGGTGCGGGGACGGTATGTCCATAAGACCTGGCAGGCGGATCCAGCCATCTATGTGCCTCCGCGGTATCGGCGTGCCTGTGAGTACGACGCCTTCGTTCCCGGGCCGGTCGCCGCCGCGGAGATCGTCCTTCCTGGCGACGTTGCCGGCGTGGTCTCCGATGCGGAGCGGGCGATCGCTGATCTGAACCGCGCCGCGGGGCCCGCGTTGACGCCACTCGCTCGGTTGCTGTTGCGAACCGAGTCCATCGCCTCCTCGAAGGTCGAGGGCCTGCAGCTCGATGCTCGCAGCCTCGCGCGCGCCGAGAGCAAATGGGACACCGGGCGCAAGGTCGGGTCGGGCGCCGCCGAGATCCTCGCCAACATCGACGCGATGCAGCTCTCGATCGAGCGAGCCGCGGACCTCGAGGGCGTGCGTCCTACGGACTTCCTCGACATCCATCGGGCGCTGCTCGAACGCGCGCCGAACTCCCAGATCGCCGGGAGGTTCCGCTCTTCGCAGAATTGGATCGGTGGCAACGACTACAACCCCTGCGGTGCGGCGTTCGTGCCCCCGCCGCCGGAGGAGGTCGATCGCCTCCTCGACGATCTCTGCGTGTTCGTCAACGACGTCGCGCTTCCGCCGCTCGTGCAGGCCGCGATCGCCCACGCCCAGTTCGAGACGATTCATCCGTTCGAGGACGGCAATGGCCGGACGGGGCGCGCCTTGGTGCAGGTCATCCTCCGAAGGCGCGGTGTGACACCGGCGTTCGTCCCCCCGGTCAGCGTCGTGCTGGCTCGCGACAAGGATCGCTATTTGAAGGGGCTGACGTTGTTTCGCGAGGATCGCCTGGCCGATTGGATCGAGCTGTTCGCCGCCGCCACCGCTGAGGCCGCCACGCTCGCCGCTCGCTACGTGATCCGGGTCGGCGAGTTGCAGGATGAATGGCGTGAGCGCTTGCGTCAGCACTCGAATCCTCGTACTGACGCAGCCGCCTGGAGCTTGATCACCGTCCTTCCTGCCCATCCGGTCATCACGGTGCCGGTCGCCGTCGCCGCGACCGGACGAACAAAGCCGGCCGCTGCGAACGCGATCGAGCAGATGGAGGCTGCCGGCATCCTCACGCGTCTCGGTGAATCGGCGCGCAACCGGGCTTGGGAAGCCGAGGGTCTTCTCGACCTGATCGTCGGGCTCGAGGCAGGCGTCTCCTCAGCGAACGGCGCGTGATCCTCTCGGATGCGCCGTCGCCGGGCGTGAGACAGCGTTGGCGCGTCGATGCCTACCGCGGGCTCGACGCGCCGCCGGCCGCGCGGCCGACCTCGTCGAAGGCCTGGTCGAGCAGCGGGTCGAACGGGACGCTGCCGTCGTGCGCGGCCCATTCGGCGAGGGCTGCGTCGAAGCAGGCGAGGGCGGCGCGGATGAGCGTCTCGGCGCGCATGTTCTGACCCGGTCCGTCATCGAGGCGCTGCAGCACGAGCGGGGTCAGCATCGTCGCCCACGCGTGGTGCTTCTCCAAGCTGTGCGCGCGCAGCGAGGGGCTGTTGGTGATGACCTTCATCGTCATCGAGCCGCGCTTGGCCTCGGCGCCGGTCACGTCCTTGACGAGCGCGTCGAATGCGACCCGCAGCGATGTCCAGATCGGCTCGTCGGTGGGGCGGGCGGCGAAGGTGTCGCGAATGACCTCGGCGGACGGGACCGGATCGGCGATCACGACGTCTTCCTTGTTGGGGAAGTAGCGGAAGAAGCTGCGCGCCGAGATGCCGGCGGCGGTTGCGATCTCCTCGACGGTGACGTGCTCGAACCCGCGCTCGGCGAACAGCTCCAGCGCGATCTCGGCGATCTGCTCGCGGACCGCGTCACGGGCGCGCTCACGCAGGCTGCGCGGCGGTCTGGAGGCGGCTTCGGTCACGCCATGAGCATAACGCGCCGGAGTTGTCATGCTATGACATAGGGAGCAGCAACCGCCACACGCGACGTGAAGGGACAGACAGATATGCAGACGCGAACGCTTGGCCAGCAGGGCCTGGTCGTGTCGGCCCTCGGGCTCGGCACGATGGGCATGACGATGGCCTACGGCCCCACCAGAGACGAGCAGGAGAGCATCACGACGATCGAGCGCGCGCACGAGCTCGGCGTGACGCTGTTCGACACGGCGGAGCTGTACGGGATGGGCACCGGCAGCAACGAGCAGCTCCTCGGCCGCGCCGTCAAGCCGTTTCGCGACGATGTCGTGATCGCGACGAAGTTCGGCTTCGACTTCTCCAGCGGGCAGTTCACCGGTGGGCTCGACAGCCGCCCGGAGAACATCCGTCAGGTCGCCGAGAACAGCCTCAGATACCTCGGCGTCGACGTGATCGACCTCTTCTACCAGCACCGCGTCGACCCCGACGTGCCGATCGAGGAGGTCGCCGGCACGGTCAAGGAGCTGATCGAGGCCGGCAAGGTCCGCCACTTCGGCCTCAGCGAGGCCGGCCCCGAGACGATCCGCCGCGCGCACGCCGTCCAGCCCGTCGCCGCGCTGCAGACCGAGTACTCGATCTTCGAGCGCGAGGCGGCCGACGCCGTCCTGCCGACCACCCGCGAGCTCGGCATCGGCTTCGTTCCCTACTCGCCGCTCGGGCGCGGCTTCCTGACCGGCGACGTGAAGCCCGCAGACCAGTATCCCGAGGGCGACATGCGTCGCTGGGACGAGCGCTGGCAGGGCGACAACTACGCCGCCAACGTCCGCGCGATCGACCAGCTCAGGGAGCTGGCCGCCAGCAAGGGCATCGCCGTCACGCAGCTCGCGCTCGCCTGGCTGCTGGCCCAGGGCGAGGACGTCGTCCCGATCCCCGGCACGCGCAGCCCCAGGCGCCTCGAGGAGAACGTCGCCGCCGCCGAGGTCACGCTCACCGACGACGACCTCGCGCGGATCCAAGCGATCGTCCCCAACGGCTCCTACGGCAGCCGCTATCCCGCCGAGCACATGCCCAGGGGCTGACTCGGCGGCAGTGATGCACCGTATGTAAGACTTTCGACATGGGGGGCACCTCGGGCACGCGCGCGATGTTCAGCGTCGCCGCGCTGCTCGACGCCTATGCGCGGCTGCTGGCGGCGGGTGCCGACCGCGGAACGCCCCTCCGCGGCAGGCTCGGCCTCGCGGTCGGCGCGGACCGCGCGCTCGCGACCCACGTGCGCGGCGCGCTCGACCTGCTCGATCGGCGCTACCGCCTGCTGGAGGGTCTCGGATCGCTTCCGCCGCAGGAGCAGGCCGACGCCGAGCGCGTGCGCGCTTTCGCGCTGGCGCTGCCGGCACCTCGGCCTCTCCGCATGGTCGCGGTCGCGGTCGCGATCCTCGTCGTCACGCAGCTGCTGACGTTTCCGCTCTCCCGGATCGTGCGCCAGCTCGCGCCGTCGGGAGAGGGCTCGGCGCAGCTGACCGGGGTCTTCACGGAGATTTCGAACCTCGATCCCTCGGGGATCGATGACGCCCTCGCTCTGCTGCTGACGACGAATGTCGGTGCGACGTCGCTGCTGCTGCTGGTCGTCTGTGTCGCGGCCTTCCTGGTGCTGCGGCCGCGGGCCGCGGGGGAAGCCGTCGCGCAGCGCCTCCTGCGCGAGCACGTGTCCGGACGCGAGCGCGCGACGTTCGCCCGGCTGGACCTCGAGCCCCCGGCCGAGCCGCGCATGCGCTTCGCCGTCTCGGCCCTGCCCGCGATCGCGGGCCTCCTGCTGGCGGTGGTCTGCCTGCAGCTGGTCGTCGAAGGCCAGCTCGCATGGATCTCGTGGCGCTCGGCCAGCGCACAGGTGGACGGCGGCTCGATCAAGTTCGTGCCCTCGACGGGCATGTCCCCCGTTGCGCTTGGGGCGGCGATGCTCGGTGCCGCACGGCTGGGCTGGCTGGCGGTCGCGATGCGGCGCCGGGGCGGCGGCATCCGGCCGTCGCTTGGAGCGTTCGCGCAGGCGGGTGGCCGGACTCCGCAGGCGAAGGGCTCTTCGTCGCGCCGCGTGCGCCTGCTCGCCCAGGTCGCCGTGGCGACTGTCGCCGCTCTCTGTGTCGGCGCCGTCGTCGTCATGGTCGCCTCGCTCGATCGCCATCCGCCCGGCATGGAGGTCGCAATCGAGACCGACCGCATCTCTGAGCGGCGGCTCGATATCTCGCTCGACTGCGACGAGACGTGCCAGGTCGTCAACGTCTGGCTGTCGGGATTGGACCGGGAGGGTGGGCGCTCCTGGCTGGCGACGGTTGAAGAGCCCGCTGCATTCACCTTCGAGGAGGCGTCGGACGAGCGCTCCAGAACCGTCTATCGCCTCTCGCCCAAGCAGCAGCGAGCGTTGATGGGACGGGTGCGCGGCGTCGCGCTCGGCGTTGACGCCGTCGACCGCGATGGGAACCAGACGACGATGTGCCTGCCGATCCGGGTCCGCGATCGCGCGTGCCCCGACAACGCGAAGCTGGACCGCGTGTGGCTCCCGTGAGCGGCGAGCCGCTCACGGGAGCCACCCAGTTGAGCGGGGCCGCTACCGGCGCCGGAAGGCCGGGTCGAGCGCGTTCGTGCTCGTCGCCCACGCGTTGTCGGCGACGTCGACCGAGTGGCCGGGCGGGACGATCTCGTCGATGCGGTCGAGCAGCTCGGCGGACAGCTCGACGCCGTCGGCTTCGAGGTAGGACTCGAGGTGCTCCATCGTCCGCGGCCCGACGATCGCCGAGGTCACGGCCGGATGGCGGGTGACGAACGCGATCGCCAGCTGCACCAGCGTCAGGCCGGCCTCGTCCGCCAGTGTGCCGAGCGCGTCGGCGGCGTCGAGTCTGGCGGCGTTGGCGGGCAGGCTGGCGTCCATCGCGGCGGCGAAGCGCTGCTGCCGCGCGGCCGAGCCCGGCCCGCTGATCTCGTGGCCCTTGCGGTACTTGCCTGACAGCCAGCCGCCCGCGAGCGGGCTGAAGGCGAGCACGCCGAGCCCGTGGCGCAGGCTCGTCGGCAGCACGTCGTACTCGACCGCGCGCGTCAGGATCGAGTACGGCGGCTGCTCGGTGCGGAAGCGCTCGCGGCCGCGCCGCTCGGCGATCCATTGCGCCTCGACGATCTGCGAGGGCGCGACGGCCGAGGCGCCGAAGGCGCGGATCTTGCCGGCGTGGACGAGGTCCGACAGCGCGCCGAGCGTCTCGTCGAGGTCGGTCGCCGGATCGAGGCGGTGGACCTGGTAGAGGTCGATCCAGTCGGTCCCGAGCCGTCTCAGCGACGCCTCGACCGCCGCGGTGATCCACCGCCGCGACCCGCCGCGGTGGTTGGGGTCCTCGCCCATCGGCAGGCCGACCTTCGTCGCCAGCACGACATGGTCGCGGCGGCCGCCGGCGAGCGCCTTGCCGACGATCTCCTCCGACTCGCCGCCGGAGTAGGCGTCGGCGGTGTCGATGACGTTGATCCCGGCGTCGAGCGCGCGGTGGATGATCGCGACCGAGTCGTCGTGGTCGGAGTTGCCGAAGGCGCCGAACATCATCGCGCCGAGGCACAGCTGACTGACCGAGACGCCGGTGCGTCCCAGGGGGCGGTAGTCCATGAAGAGTTCCCTTCGCCCGCCGCGAGCGGACGCGCGGCGGGGCGGTAAGATGCTTCGCAGTGAAGCGGATAGCCTGTTCGTTTCACTGTAGCGGATAGCCTATCCACTTCAAGCTCGATGTCTTCCACCAGACCGCCAGCCCCGTCCAGACGGGCCGACGCGAAGCGCAATCGCGAGACGATCCTCGCGACCGCCCGGGCCGCCTTCGCCGACGGCGAGGGCGAGATCTCGATGGCCGAGATCGCCCGTCGCGCGGGTGTCGGCATGGCGACGCTCTACCGCAACTTCCCGGGCCGGCGCGAGCTGCTCGAGGCGCTCTACGCCGATGAGGTCGACGCCATCTGCGACGCCGCCGGGAGGCTCGACGGCCCACCCGGCGAGGCGCTCACGACCTGGCTGCAGCGGTTCCTCGCCTACTTCGTCAGCAAACGCCCGATCAGCGCCGAGCTGCTGCAGCACGCCGACCCCAGCGACCCGGTCTTCGACAGCAACCGCGACCGCGTCCTCGGCGCCGGCCGCTCCCTCCTCGCCGCCGCCCAGCAGGCGCACGAGATCCGCGACGACCTGACGCTCGAACAGATCCTCGACATGGTCATCGCGATCGCCAAGATCCCCGCCGAGCCCGACTACCTCGACCCGATCCTCCAGGCCGCGCTCGACGGCCTCCGCGTCCGGCCGGCTTGACGAAATCTTGATCCTGCGGCGCGGGATCTTGATGCGGCCTAGACGGGTGCGGCGCGATCGTGGAGAGCGATCTGTCGTGCTTGCCGTAAGGAGCGTAGATGCCCCCTGTCCTCAGTCTGGATCCGCCGGAGGTCCTCGACGAGGCGCCTGGCCTACCGGCCGTCTCGGCCCCGGTCGCGTGCAGCCGCACGGTCGCGCGGCACGGCGACTTCGAGCTGGTGACGCTCGGCTCGCCTGACGGGCTGGAGGCGAGCTTCGCGCCGCGTGTCGGGATGACGTGCTGCTCGTTGCGGTACGCGGGCGAGGAGTTGCTCGGCGAACGATTCGGCTTGGCCGCGTACGCGAGCTGCGGCATCTCGATGGGACTCTCGTTGATGCACCCCTGGACGAACCGGCTCTCGGCGTGGCGCTACACGGCCGGCGGCACGACCGTGCGGCTGCCGGTCTCGCCGCTGCTGCACACCGACCGCTGGGGCCTGCCCGTCAACGGCGTGCAGTCGAGCGGGCACGCGTGGCGGGTAGAGGACAGCGGTGCGGACGCGCGCTCGGCGTGGTTGGAGGCGACGCTGCCGTTCGATCGCGACCGGCGGCAGCTCGCGCTGTTCCCGTTTCCGCACCGTCTGCACCTGCGGATCGACGTGGCGGGGCGAGCGCTGTCGGTCGCGACCGAGATCGAGGCGACCGGCAGGGTGCCGGTGCCGGTCTGCTTCGGCTATCGCGTCTATCTGAGGCGCGACCCGGCGGTGTGCGCGGTCGCGCTGCCGCGACGTCAGCAGCTCCTCACCGACCAGCGCCTGATACCGACGGGCGTGACCGAGCCGCGCGCGCCGCGGACGTGCCGACTCGATCGCGGGGAGGTGCAGGAGGTGTTCGCGCTTGGCTCCGACCGTCGCGTCGCGGTGATCTCCGACACGCGGCGACTGACGCTGGAATCGCTGGCGGGCTTCCCGCTCGCGCAGGTGCGCACGCACGCGGACGAGCCGCACGTGACGCTGGAGGCGATGACCGCCGAACCCGACGCGCTCAGCCGCGACTCCTTCCCCGTCGCGACCCCCGGCCGCCCGTACAGCGCCGCGCTGCGGATCGCGGTCGACGCACCTGCGCCGCCGATCTCCGCCGCGGGTCCACCCGCGAAGGTGTTTGCGTGATCGTCGACCGCGCCATCTACCGCGACGGCAGACGGATGCCGGCGCCCGAGAGCCTGGCCGAGCTGAACTCCGCCTGCCGCAGCGGCGAGGGGATCGCGTGGATCGGCCTGTACCGCCCCAGCGCCGAGGAGTTCGCGCACGTCGCGAACGAGTTCGACCTGCACGACCTCGCCGTCGAGGACGCCGTCAAGGCGCACCAGCGGCCGAAGCTGGAGCGCTACGGCGACGCGCTCTTCCTCGTGCTGCGTCCGGCGCGCTACGTCGATGCGACCGAGACGGTCGAGTTCGGCGAGGTGCACGTCTTCGCCGGCCCGCAGTTCGTGATCACCGTGCGCCACAGCGAGGCGCCCGACCTCGCGAGCGTGCGGCACAAGCTGGAGACGCGACCGGACCTGCTGCAGCGCGGCTCGGTCGCGATCGTGCACGCGATCCTCGACCAGGTCGTGGACGACTACGAGCCGGTCGTCGCGGGGGTGCAGAACGACGTCGACGAGATCGAGGACGACGTCTTCGACGGCAGCGCGAACGCGTCGCGGCGGATCTACGAGCTGTCGCGCGAGGTGATCGGCTTCGAGCGCGCGACCAAGCCGCTGGTCGTGATCCTCGACGCGCTGATGAGCGAGCACGGGATGGGCGACGAGGAGCGCCGCTACCTGCGCGACGTGCGCGACCACGCGGTGCGGATCGAGGAGCGGGTCGCGGGCTTCCGCCAGCTGCTGCAGAACATCCTCAGCGTCAACCTGACGCTGGAGACGAAGTCGCTCAGCGAGGCGGCGAACCGCACCAACGAGGAGGTCAAGAAGATCTCCGCCTGGGCCGCGATCTTCTTCGCCCCGACGTTGATCGCGACGATCTACGGGATGAACTTCGAGCACATGCCCGAGCTGGGCTGGGAGATCGGCTACCCGCTCGCGCTCGGGACGATGGTGATCAGCTGCGTCGCCCTCTACGCGATGTTCAAGCGACGCACCTGGCTCTGACCCGGTAGCGCGCGCGTCCGCCAACATCGTGCGGTGAAGGTGGCGCGCGGGTGCCGCGCTGTGTGAGGATCGGGCGGACTCCGGTGGCGATCCGAGGGCGGGTGTCGGTGGTGGCGGCTGAGGCGGCGAAGGTGCCCGACGAGCCGGCGGGAACGCCGCGGCTGGCGATCCTGCTCGCGGCGGCGATGTTCGTGTTCGTGATCGACACGTCGTTGATGAACGTGTCGATCTCGGCCGTCGTGGAGGATCTCGACACGACCGTCAGCGGCGTTCAGTCGGCTGTGGCGATCGAGGCGCTGGTGTCGGCCGCCTTCATCCTGATCGGCAGCAAGCTCGGCGACCTCTTCGGCCGCAAGCGCGCCTACGTTGCCGGCCTGGTCCTCTACGCGCTCGGTGCGCTGGCGATGGTGGTCGGTCAGGGGCTGGCGGCGATCATCGTCTTCTGGGCGGTCATCGGCGGGCTCGGCGCCGCGCTCTACCTGCCGGCGATGCAGTCGCTGGTCCATGGCAACTTCGAGGGCAGAACGCAGGCGAAGGTCTATGCGCTGGTCGGCGCCTCGGCGGCGATCGCCGCCGCGATCGGTCCGCTGCTCGGCGGCTTCCTGACGACGCTCCTGTCGTGGCGGGTCGGGTTCCTGCTCGAGGTGGGGATCATCGCGATCGTCCTGGCCGGGAGCGGGCTGATCCGCGACGTTCCGTACACGGGCGATCGGGCCGTCGACTGGGTCGGCGCCGTACTCTCCGTGGTCGGCATGGGCGGCGTCGTGCTCGGCGTCCTCGTCTGGCAGGAGGGCGGCGAGTCGGTGGCCGCGCTGTTGGCGGTCGGGATGGCGGCGCTCGCTGCCTTCGTCTACTGGATCGTCCGCCGCAAGCGGGACGGCGAGGCCGCGCTGCTCGATCCCTCGTTGTTCGACTCGAAGCTGTTCAGCTTCGGGATCGCTCAAGGCATCCTCCAGCAGATCGCCCTGGGCGGGATGCTGATCGCCCTGCCGATCTACCTGCAGCTCGTGCTGGGATACAACGCGCTGGAGGCCGGCCTGTCGCTCGCGCCGCTGTCGCTGACGATGTTCGCGGTGGCGGTGCTCGCCGGGAAGCGCGCCGGCGAGCGGCGTCCCAGCAGCCTGATCCGGGCGGGCTTCGCGCTGCTCGTGCTCGCGATGGTGATCCTGATCCCGCTGGTCCCGCGCGCGGACACCGGCTGGTACCTGGTGATCCCCTTGATGCTGGCGGGCGCCGGGCTCGGGCTGCTCGTCTCGCAGCTCAACAACTACACGCTCTCTCCGGTCTCGGAGGAGCGCGTCGGCGAAGCGGCGGGCGTCAACTCGGCGACCGGATCGTTCGGGCTCTCCTTCGGCCTCGCGTTCGCGGGCGCGGTGATGCTCGCCACGCTGTCGATCGCCTTCACGAACAAGGCGGAGTCCAGCAACGTCCTGCCCGTCGCCGAGCAGCAGCAGGTCGCGCAAGTGCTCGAGGACGACGCGCAGGTGATGAGCGACGCGCAGCTCGCACCGCTGCTCGCCGATCAGCCGCGCGAGATCCAGGACGAGATCCTCAGCATCAACGAGGACGCGCGCCACCTCGCGCTTCAGGTCGCGCTGCTGATCACGCTGCTCGCCTCGCTGGTGGGACTGGCCAACGCGTTCCGGATGATGCGTCTGCCGGACCCCGACGCGTCGGCGGCGGCCGGGGCGGCGCTCGGCTGAGCGCGCTTGACCGTCACGCGCGCGCCGATTGCGCCCGCGCACGGGCGGCCTGGCGGACGAGGTGGTCGCGCTCGGCGACGGTCGTGGCGCGGCGGGCGGCCTCGGCGTAGGCCGCGGCGGCGGCGGGCAGGTCGCCGCCCAGCTCGTGCAGGTGCCCGCGCACGGCGTGCCAGCGATGGCGCTCGCCGAGCACGTCGCGCAGGCGGTCGCTCTCGCGCAGGCCGGCGGCGGCGCCATCGACGTGACCGAGCGCGACGGCGCGGCCGAGGACGGCGGCGGGGTCGTCGCGGACCGGGTCGTCGGTGAGCGCGACGAGGTCGTCGTACCAGGAGAGGATCTGCGGCCAGTCGGTCTCCTCGGCGCTCGCCGCGTCGTCGTGCAGGGCGGCGATGGCGGCCTCGACCTGGTAGCGGCCCGGCGGCCGCGCCTCCGTCTGCCACGCCAGCGCCGACTGCAGGACGCGCACGCCCTCGGCGATCTCACGTCTGTTCCACAGGCCGCGGTCCTGCTGGTCGAGCGTGACGAGGCGGCCCTCGGCGTCGACCCGCGCGGGCAGGCGCGCATGGTTGAGCAGCATCAACGCGAGCAGGCCGCGCGCCTCCGGCTCCTCGGTCGCGAGCGTGAGCTGGCGGCCCAGGCGGATCGCCTCCCGGGCCAGGTCGACCCGGCCGGCGTGGCCGGCCGTGTAGACGAGGTAGAGCACGCGCAGCACGACGGCAAGGTCGCCGGGCTGGTCGAGGCGGCGTCCTCGCACGGTTCTCTTGGCGCGGCTGATCCGCTGCGCCATCGTCGCCTCCGGGACGTAGAAGGCGTCGGCGATCTCGCGTGTCGTGAGGCCGCCGACCGCGCGCAGCGTCAGCGCCACCTGCGAGGCCGGCGCGAGCGCCGGATGGCAGCAGCGGAAGAGCAGGAAGAGCGTGTCGTCGCCGACCTCCTCCGACGAAGCCGGCCCGTCCACCCGCGGCTCGGCCTCCGCCTCCTCTTCGCGGCGGTGGCGGGCGGCCTCGCTGCGGCGGGCGTCGACGAGCCGCCGGGTCGCCACGGTCGTCAACCACGCGCGCGGGTCGTTCGGCGGATGCTCGGGCCAGACCCGCAGCGCCTCCAGCAGCGCCTCCTGGAGCGCGTCCTCGGCGGCGTCGAACTGCTCGCCGCGCCGGACCAGGCCCGCGAGCACGCGTGGGATCAGGTCCCGCCCGTACGCGCGCAGCGGGCCGTCGTCCCAGGCCGAGATCGGCTCATCGGCCACGCCTGTTCAGTCCTCGGACGACGATCTGCCGGAGAGGACCTCGCGCACGTCGATCCACTCGTGCAGCGGGCCGCCGCCCGGGCCCGGCTCGGAGGAGATGTGCGCCGCGATCTCGAGCGCGCGCTCGCGCGACTCGACGTCGACCAGGTACCAGCCCGCCACGAGGTCGTTGGTCTCGGGCAGGGGCCCGTCGGTGGTGACCGGCGCGGCGTCCGGCCCGCCGTAGCGGACCCAGGTCTGCGCCGGCGCCAGCGCCTGCGAGTCGACGTACTCGCCGTTCTCCTGCAACAGCGCTCTGACCTCCCGCAGGAAGGCGAAGTGCGCCTCCACGTCGGCGGGGTCCCACTGGTCCAGCGGCGGGAAGGGGTGGTGCGGCTCCGGGCCGCCGCTGTAGTGCTTGAGGAGCAGGTACTTGGGCATGGAGGTCTCCCTGACGTCTTGGGGCCGCGCCTGTCGCGGCCCCTTCACCATGTGAGCGGAGCCGGCCAGGACTTCTCGACATCCAATCAGCTCAACTCGTCGCCGGCAGGTAGGTGAGCAGGACCACGCCGGAGTCGAATCGCTTCACGTCGCCGAGCTGCATGCGGACCGTTCCCCGGTCGCCGAGCACGTGGACGTTGCCCTTGCCCCACACGAGCGGATTGAGGTAGACCTCGAACTCGTCGATCAGGCCCTTCTCCGCGAGCGCGTACGCGAACTCGCCGCTGCCGTGCATGAACAGGTCGCCGTCGACCTCCTGCTTCAGCCGCGGGATCGACTCCTCCAGCCGCCCGTCGAGCAGTGTCCCGTTCCACGGAAGATCTCCGGACAGCGTGGTGGAGCCGACGTACTTCGGCAGCGAGTTGACCATGTCCGCCCATCTGCCGGTCTCGCTCGGCCAGTACCCCGACAGACCCTCGAAGGTCTTGCGGCCCAGCACCAGCCCGCTCGACCTCGCCTGCCGCTCGAACGAATGGTCGCCGTGGTCCCCGTCCGGCTGCACCCACTCGCCGACCGGATCGACGACGCCGTCGAGCGTGGCCTGCGTAGTCGCGATCAGCTTTCCCATCTCTCAACGCTCCTTGGTCGCGGGAGGCTCCTCTGGCTCCCCTCTACCCATGCGACGAACGACGGCGCGCGGAATCGACGGCCCAGCTCGGCAGCCAGATCTCGGCGTCGCCGTGGCCGACGCGGGTGGAGACGAGGTGGTCGTGCAGCGCGGCGAGCGCGGGGTGGGGGTTGTCGTCGCGCCAGATCAGCGAGATCGGGTAGACCGGCGTCGGGTCGCGCACCGGGATCCGCCGCAGGTCGTAGCTGTCGGGCCACAGGTAGCGGGTGTGCTCGCCGGCCAACGTCGCCAGTTCCGCGGAGTCGGCGATCTCGGCCAGCAGGACCTCGTTCCCGAAGCTGGGCCCGACGACGTCGATCGTGAGCCCGAAGGCCGCGGCGAGCTCGTCGTAGTAGTCGGCCCACTCGGTGCCGGGCGCCATGCCGGGCATCCAGATCCGATGGTCGGCGAGCTGCGCGGGCGTGACCGCGTGGGCGTTCGCGAGCGCGTGGCCGGGGCCGACGAGCAGCTGGTGCCGCTCGTCGATCACGCGGACCGTCTCGATCACGTTCGGCAGCTGCTGGGCGGGGACCGGGACGGCGTGGAAGGTCGCGTCGACCGTCCCGGCCTCGACCGCGGCGATCGCGGCGCCGACGTCGGCATCCAGGAGCGTCACGACGTCCAGCTCGATCTCGGGATGCATCTGGTGGAAGCGCTGGAGCAGCACCGCCGACGCGATCCGCCGGCTGTGGACGTCGACGCGCAGCGCCCGTCGACCGGGGCGCACGGACGCGTCGGCCCGCTCAGCCACCCGCAGCAGCTCACGCGCGTGGGGCAGGAAGGCCTGCCCGTCGATCGTCAGCCGGGCGCCGCGGGCGGAGCGCGTGAACAGGCGCACGCCGAGGTCCTGCTCCAGCGCCGCGATGCGCTTGGAGACGGCCTGCTGGGTGACCGACAGCTCGGCGGCGGCTTCGCGGAACTGGCCGGCGTCGGTGACGGCGACAAAGGTGCGGACGGCGTCGAGATCCATTCGCCGGGATCCTAGCTGTGACAACCATGAGTTGTTGATTGCAAGTCGAACTTTTGTTTGATAAGCGCTATTGCTCCCGCATACCTTCTCCTGAGTCAACGTGTGGTTGTTCAGATCGAGCGGCAAGGAGTGCGGCGGATGGCAGGGAGGCGGTCGCTCGGGCGGCAGTTCACGTGGCTGTGGGCGGCGTATGCGATCAGCGCGTACGGCTCGGGGATCGGCTTCGGCGCCTTCTCGTTTCTCGCGATCCTCGAGCTGGACGCGGGACCTGCCGAGGTCTCGGCGCTGGCGGCTGCCGGGCTGGCGGTGGGCGCCGTGGTCGCGCTGCCGCTCGGGCCGTGGATGGAGTTTCGCCGCAAGCGGCCGGTGATGATCGCGATGGACCTGGTCCGCTTCGCGGCGTTGACGAGCATCCCCGTCGCGTACGCGCTCGGCTGGCTCACCTTCGCCCACCTGCTGGTCGTCTCCGTCGTCGTCGCGGCTGCCAAACTCACCTTCAACGCCGCCGGCGGGGCGTACCTGAAATCGCTCGTGCCGCCGCGGGACCTGCTCGTCGCGAACGGGCGGTTCGAGTCGACGACGTGGAGCGCGACCGCGGTCGGACCGCCGCTCGGCGGGGCGGCGGTCGGGCTGTTCGGCCCGGTGACGACCGTCGTGGCCGATGGGGTCAGCTACCTGCTCTCGGCGCTCGGCATCCGCGCGATCGGCGGGAGGGAGCAGCAGCCCGGCCGAACCGGCGCGCCGCGGCTGCGCGCCCGCGACGTGCTCGAAGGCTGGCGCTGGATCCTCGCCCACCCGGGCCTGCGTCCGCTGTTCCTCAACACGATCCTCGTCAACGGTCTGATCATGGCCGCCGAGCCGTCGCTGGCGGTCCTGATGCTCGGTCAGCTCGGCTTCGAGCCGTGGCAGTACGGCCTCGCGTTCGCGGTCCCCTGCGCCGGCGGTCTGATCGGCTCACGCCTGGCGCCTCGGATCGGGGCGCGATTCGGGCAGCGCACGGTCCTGCGCACCGCCGGGGCGCTGCGCGCGTGCTGGCCGGTCGGCTTGGTCGTCGTCAGCGACGGCGCCGCCGGACTGGCGCTCGTGATGGTCGTCGAGTTCGGCCTGATCCTCTGCATCAGCCTCTTCAACCCCGTGATGGCGACCTACCGGCTGCAGCACACCCCGAACGACCGCGTCGCGCGCACCCTGTCGGCGTGGTCGATCAGCAGCAGCGCCGCGATCGCCGCGCTGACCGCGCTGTGGGGCGTGCTGGCCAGCGTGACCAGCCCCCGCCTCGCGATCGCGCTCGCCGGCGCGCTGCTGCTGGTGACCCCGCTGCTGCTGCCGCGCGACGACGGCGCGCGGGATCCGTTCAGGCGGGGACCGCGATCGTCCGCTCGACCGGGGTGGGGTTGGCGAAGAGGTCGAGCACCGGGCAGTGGGCGTCGACGGCGTCGGCGAGCTGCTGGTAGCGCTCCGCCGACTCGGGACCCTTCGGCGTGATCCGCAGCCGCACGGCCGTGAAGCCGGAGCGGACGTCGTCGTCGAAGCCGAAGAAGCCGCGCACGTCGAGGTCGCCCTCCGCGCTGATCTCGACGCCGTCGAGCGCGATGTCGAGCTGGGCGGCCCAGAAGCGGTACGTGATCGCCTGGCAGGAGGCGAGCGCGATCAGCGCGTGCTCGACCGGGTTGGCGCCGAGATCCTGCCCGCCGAGCGCCGGCGGCTCGTCGACCTTGACGGTGTGGTCGCGGGCCTGGAGGTCGACCTCGGTGAGGCCGACGAGGCTGCCGTCGACGGCGAAGACGACCTTCGCCTTGACCGGTTCGGCGGTGATCGCACGGCGGTTGTCCTCGATCAGTGACGCGAGCGGCATGGCTCTCTCCTTGGCATCTCAGCGCTAAAGTAGACTAAATCGGTCGACAAAGCATACAAAGACGTCGCCTGGTTGCTGAGAGGTGTTCGTCCGCCGCCGGCCCGCTCCTATCAGGCGTCGTTCGTCGCGCGGGACGCAGCCGGCAACGCGAGCGCCGCCAAGTCGGTCACGTTCACGGTGAAGAAGGCGAAGAAGCGGTAGCGACCGTGCGGGCGTAGCGGCTCGGCGGCTGACCGACGTACCGCTTGAACGCCGTGCTGAAGGCGCTCGCCGAGCTGTAGCCGACCTGCTCGGCGACCTCGGCGAGCGCCAGTTCGTCGCGCTGGAGCAGATCCTTCGCGAGCGCGATGCGCCAGGTGAGCAGGTACTCCATCGGCGGCAGGCCGACGGTGCGGGTGAAGCGGTCGAAGAAGGCCGAGCGCGACAGCGCCGCGGTCCGCGCGAGCTCGGCCACCGTCCAGGAGCGCGCGACGTGGCCGTGCATCTGCCGGATCGCCGGCGCCAGTCGCGTGTCGCCGAGGCCGCGCAGCAGTCCCGGGTGCGCGTGCTGCGCCTGAGTCGAGCGCAGCGCTTCGACGAGCAGCACCTCGACGAGGCGCGGGAGCACGAGGTCGCGGCCAGCGCGCTGCTCGCTCGACTCCTCGCCGACGAGACGGACGAGCGTCGAGAGCCGCTCCGCGTCACGCACGTGGACGACCGTCGGCAGCAGCGCCCCGAGCAGCGCCGCGTCGGGCGAGTCGAAGACGAAGTAGCCGCCGAGCAGCCGCACGTCGGGCGGCCCGTCGGGGGTGCCGTGACGGACCTCGTCCGGCGACGCCGCCGTCACTTCGGGGTCGACGTGCAGCGGTCTCACCGGCTCGAAGCCGGCCATGGTGAAGCCCGGGGTCGCCGGCAGCAGCACGAAGTCGTTGGCTTCGAGCGTGATCTCGGGGTGACCGTCGACCGCGAGCCGGCAGCCGCCCTCCAGCACGGTGCAGAAGCTCGGATCGCCGTAGGCGGAGTAGCGCACGCCCCAGCGGCCGGCGCCGCTGATGCGCTTGGAGAAGACGGTGCGCGGCCGCAGCAGCGCGATGACCTCTGAGAGTGGATCGCTCATGTCTGGACTCTTGCGAATGAATCGCGGACTTTACACGATAGATAATCCTGTTGTCGTCGGTACTGTCGTTGCAGCAACTGACGACGGGTCCAACCGGCCCGCAGAGAGGAGTCGACATGAAGACCGTGCTCATCACCGGCTGTTCGTCGGGCTACGGCCTGGAGACCGCGCGCCACTTCCACGCGCACGGCTGGAACGTGGTCGCGACGATGCGGACGCCGCGCGAAGACGTCCTGCCGCGGTCCGAGCGGCTGCGCGTCGTCACGCTCGACGTGACGAGACCGGAGTCGATCGCGGCCGCGATCGAGGCGAGCGGGCCGATCGACGTGCTCGTCAACAACGCCGGCATCGGCGCGATCGGCGCCTTCGAGTCGACGCCGATCGCGACGGCGCGCGAGATCTTCGAGACGAACACCTTCGGCGTGATGGCGATGACGCAGGCGGTGCTGCCGCAGTTCCGCGAGCGGCGGGCCGGCGTGGTGGTGAACGTGACCTCGAGCGTGACGCTGGCGCGGATGCCGCTGGTGGCCGTCTACACCGCCAGCAAGACCGCGATCGAAGGGTTCACCGCGTCGCTCGCGCTCGAGCTGGAGCAGTTCGACGTGCGCGCGAAGCTGGTCGAGCCGGGCTACGGCCCGACGACCGGCTTCACGAGCAACGGCCAGTCCCGCATGGACGGCCTGATCTCCGCGCCGTACGCGGCGTTCGCCGAGCGCGTCATGACCGACTTCGGGCAGCCGGCCGCGGTGACGCGCGAAGCCGACGTGGCGGAGGCGGTGTGGCGCGCTGCCACCGACGTGACCGGCCAGCTGCGCTTCCCGGCCGGCCCCGACGCGGTCGCACTCGCGCAGGCGCGCTAGCCCCCGCACCGCCGCGCTCGGGAGCGCCTTCACACCCCCGTCACGCGCCGGTCGCGGGCTCGTCACGACCTCGTAACGGCTGCTTCACGTCTTGGCACGATCGCGTTGATGTGGTGCAGGCGGCGCCCCGCGGCGCCGGTTCCTCCCCCGATTCGAGAGTTCCGATGAGTCTTCGTCTCGCTCCGTCGCGCGCCCGCCGCGGCGCGCTCGCCCTCGCGCTCGCCACCGCCTCGCTCGGCGGCGCCGCAGTCACCGTCGCCTCCGCCGCCGACGAGCCGACCCCGCAGGAGATCGCGCTGCGCCAGCAGATCGCCGGCATGTGGGCCGTCACCGACGTCGCCCCCTGCACGCTGCCGTTGCGCAGAGATCGCTGGGCGCTCGCCGACCCGGCCGACCAGGGCCGCGCCAAGCCGTTCATCTCCGCCCACCGCGGCGGCTGGAACTTCGCGCCCGAGAACACGCTGGAGGCGTACGAGGCCGCGATGGCCTACGGAGTCGACTCGCTCGAGGTCGACGTGCGCAAGACGAAGGACGGCGTGCTCGTCGCCTTCCACGACAGAACCGTCGACCGCACGACCGGGCAGACCGGCGAGGTCTCCAACTTCACGCTCGCCGAGCTGAAGGCGATGAGAGCCGGCAACCACGCGCCGTGGATCGGCACGCCGTACGAGGACACGAGAATCGTCACCTTCGAGGAGGTGCTGAGACTGGCGGCGAAGGCCGGCGTCGGGATCGAGGTCGACAACAAGCTGGGCGACACCGACGACATGGCGATGCAGGGCCAGCTCGTCGATCAGTACGGCCTCATCCAGCAGTCGTTCTTCGGCAGCAACGCGCCGCACATCGCGGTCGCCGCGCCAGGCGCCCAGTTCATCTTCAACCGCGGCACGTGGGAGTCGCCGTCGATGATGAACGAGGTGACGAGATTCGCCCGCTACGTCGGCTCGACGCTCGACCGCTTCACGCCCGAGTCGATCGCGGCGATCCACGACGGCTGCGGGATCGCGATCCCGCATGCCTACGACGCCGGCCCCGAGAACGAGGTCGCGGAGTTCCTCAGAGCGCGCGCGATGGGCGCCGACGGCGTCCAGACCAACCAGCCCGACCTGATCGTCGCCGCCTCCGGCCACCGCGTCGGCTCGGCCGTCACGCTCAAGCGTGACGCCGCCGGCAGCGTGACCGCCGCCTGCCTCGTCAACCGCAGAAACGGGATGGGCTTCCTCGGCAAGCAGCTCGCCGTGCTGAAGGACGGTGTGCAGGTCGCCTCGCCGACGACGCTCCAGCACGGCTGCGCCGCGCTCGGCGGGATCGCCGGCCTCCGCGACGGCGCCGGCGTCGAGGTCGCCTACGGCGGCGACGCGGCGATCATCTCCAGCCGCACGCGCGCGGCGATCGACGAGCCGCTGCTGCAGGTCGAGCTGCCGGCCTTCGCCGACCAGGAGGCCGGCACGCTCGGCGCGCCGCGGCAGCTCGTCGTGCGCAACGCCGGCGGCCGCGCGCTCGACGTCGGCCGCGTCCGCGTCGCCGGGCAGGAGCCGGGCGCCTCCGCGCCGTTCCTGCTCGCCGGCGACGGCTGCAGCGGCACGCAGGTCCTGCCCGGCGCCACCTGCACCGTCGCGCTGCGCTTCGCGCCCGAGGCGACCGGTGCTCAGCAGGCGACGCTCGTGATCGAGGCGAACACCGGTGACGGCACGCACCGCCTGGCGCTGAACGCGACCGGCATCGCGCCGACGGCCGGCCCGGCGGGTCCCACCGGGCCCGCGGGCCCGAGCGGTCCGACCGGCCCGCAGGGCGCCGGCGGCGCGGCGGGCGCGGACGGCAG
>NZ_JAWSTH010000029.1:0-63362 GCF_033542075.1 Conexibacter stalactiti | reverse complement strand
GGCGGCGCCGACACCCGCAGCGGCGCCGAAACCCGCAGCGGCGCCCGCGCCTGCCGCGGCGCCGGACCCCGCGCCCGCCGCGGCGCCGACCCCCGCGCACGCTCCGACCCCCGTGGCGGATCGAACGCCCGCGCGGAAGCAGCGTCCCAAGCCGACGCCCGACCCCGCGCCCGCGTCGAAGCCGGACTCCGCGCCGTCGAGCGGCCGCGACCACGGCCGCTCACAGGAGGAGCGTCATCCAGACCACAGCATGCGTGGCAGCGATGACGGTCATCCGCGCGAGGGCGATCACGACGACGACTCCCGTCACGACGACAACTCCGGCCAAGACCACGACTCCGGCCGCGACGCCGACCACCGCTCGCCCGACGACGACTGAGCGCTCACTCGGCTAGCCTGAGAGGCGATGTCCGCCACTCCGCCGATCCCCGCAGACTCCGTCTCCCAGCGCCTCAAGGCGATCCGCCAGCAGCTGACGCTGCTCGCCGACTACGTCGACCCCAGCGCGCTGGAGGCCGAGGTCGCCGAGCTGGAGCAGGTGATGGGCGAGCCGGGCTTCTGGGACGACCAGGCGAACGCCGCGAGAACCAGCGCGCAGCACGCCCGTGCGAGTCGCAAGCTCGACGGCTACCGCACGCTCACGAGCGACGTCGACGACCTTGAGCCGCTCGCCGAGATGGCGCAGGAGGACCCCGACCTCGCCGGCGAGCTGGCCGAGCAGATCGTCTCCGCCGAGCGGCGGCTGGAGGCGCTGGAGGAAGAACGCCTCTTCTCCGGCAGATACGACGCCGGCGACGCGCTCGTGACCGTCAACGCGGGCGCCGGCGGCACCGACGCGCAGGACTGGGCCGAGATGGTGCTGCGGATGGAGATGCGCTGGGCCGAGAAGCGCGGCTTCGACGTCGAGCTGCTGGAGGTGAGCCCGGGGGAGGAGGCCGGCATCAAGTCGGCGACCTTCCTCGTCAGAGGCGAGAACGCCTATGGCCTCTACGGCGCCGAGAAGGGTGTCCACCGGCTCGTGCGGCTGAGCCCGTTCGACTCCGCCAACCGCCGTCAGACGAGCTTCGCCGGCCTCGAGGTCGCGCCGATCGTCGAGGACGCGGCCGAGGTCGAGATCGACGACGACGACCTCCAGGTCGACACCTACCGCGCCTCCGGCGCCGGCGGCCAGCACGTCAACAAGACCGACTCGGCGGTGCGGATCACGCACAGACCGAGCGGGATCGTCGTGCAGTGCCAGAACGAGCGCTCGCAGTCCTCCAACCGCGCGACCGCGATGGCGATGCTGCGCTCCAAGCTCGTCGAGCTGGAGGAGCAGAGACGCCAGGAGGAGATCGCGCGCGAGAAGGGCGAGGCGCAGGACGTCAACTTCGGCTCGCAGATCCGCTCCTACGTGCTGCACCCGTACTCGATGGTGAAGGACCACCGCACCGACCACGAGGTCGGCGACACCGGCCGCGTGCTCGACGGCGACCTCGACGGCTTCGTGCGCGCCTACCTGCTGAAGCAGGCAGCCTCCTAGGAGCCGCGTGGCAGCCGACGGCCAAGCCCCCGACGGGCGGCAGCCGACGGCGCCTTACCTCGACGCGCTCGTCGCCTACGGCTTCCGCGGGGTGACCCGCTTCCACGTGCCCGGCCACAAGGGCGGCCCCGGCGCAGATCCCGGCCTGCTGCACGCGATCGGCGAGAGCGCGCTCCAGCTCGACGTGCCGCAGGACACCGCCGGCATCGACCTCGGTCCCTCGCCGACGCCGTACGAGCTGGCCGAGCAGCTCGCCGCCGCCGCGCACGGCGCCGGCCGCACCTGGTTCCTCACCAACGGCGCGACGCAGGGCAACCACGCGCTCTGCCTGGCGCTGGCGCCGCTCGGCACGCCGGTCGTGCTGCAACGCAACGCGCACGCCTCGATGGTCGACGGGCTCGTCCTCTCCGGCGGCCTGCCGACCTTCGTCGCGCCGGAGTACGACCACGAGCTGGGGTTGGCGCACGGCGTCACGCCGCAGGCGCTGGCGCAGGCGCTCGCGCGCACGCCCGGCGCCGCGGCCGCCTTCGTCGTCTCGCCGACCTACTACGGCATCGCCGCCGACATCGCGGCGCTCGCGGAGACCGCGCACGCGGCCGGCGCCGCGCTCGTCGTCGACCAGGCGTGGGGCCCGCACTTCGGCTTCCACGCCGGCGTCCCGGCGTCGGCGCTGGCGCTCGGCGCCGACGCCGTGCTGACATCGACGCACAAGATCGTCGGATCGCTGACGCAGTCGGCGATGCTGCACGTCGCGAACGAGGGGCGGATCGATCCCGACCGCATCGCCCGCGCGATCCGGCTGGTGCGCTCGACCAGCCCGTCGTCGCTGCTGCTGGCCTCGCTCGACGGCGCCCGCCGCCAGCTCGCCGTCCACGGCGAGGCGCTGCTGAGCGACACGCTCGCGGCGGCCGCGCGCACGCGCGCGGCGATCGACGCGGTCCCCGGCTGCCGCGTCGTCGGCGAGCGGCTCGTCGGGCAGCCGGGCGCGGCGGACTGGGATCCGCTGCGGATCGTGATCGACGTGCGCGAGACCGGCTGCAGCGGCTACGAGGTCGCCGCCGCGCTGAAGGCCGCGTACGACATCCATCCCGAGCTGGCGACGCAGGCGACGCTCGTGCTCGTGCTCGGTGTCGCGCAGCCGGTCGACGCGCTGGAGCGGTTCGCGCACGACTTCGCCGAGACGATCGCGCGGATCGCGCGGCCGGGCGCACGCGAGGCGATCCTGCCGCCGCCGGCGGCGCTCCAGCACGAGCTGGCGGTCGCCCCGCGCGACGCCTTCCTCGGCGAAGCGGAGGTCGTCGCGGTCGACGCGGCGGTCGGGCGGATCTCGTGCGAGGCGATCGCCGGCTACCCTCCCGGCATCCCCGCACTGCTCCCCGGCGAACGTGTCACCGCCGCGGTCGTCGCCTACCTGCGCGAGCTGGTGGCGTCGGGCGCCCGGCTGCACGGCGCCAGCGACCCGGCCTTCGAGACGATCAATGTCCTCCGCACCGACTCTCCCAGCTGACCGCAAGGACCGCGTGCGCCAGGCGCCCGCGCTCGACCCCGCGCTGCTCGACGAGCTGGTCGCGCGGGCGCTCGCCGAGGACGTCGGCGACGGCGACGCGACCGCCGCCGTGACGGTCGACCCCGCGGCGCGCGCGACCGCGCGGATCCGCCAGAAGGCGCCGGGCGTGCTCTACGGCCTCGACCTCGCCGAGCGCGCCTTCCGCGCCGTCGACCCCGGCGCGCGGATCGAACGGCTCGCGCAGGAAGGGGTCTGGCGCGAGGACGGTCCCGTGCTGGAGGTCGAGGGCAACGCCCGCGCGCTGCTGACGGCCGAGCGCACGGCGCTCAACTTCCTCGGCCGCCTCTCCGGCGTCGCCACGCTGACGGCGCGCTGCGTCAGCGCGCTGGAGGGGACCGGCGCGCGCGTGCTCGACACGCGCAAGACGACGCCGGGGCTGCGGATGGTCGAGAAGGCGGCGGTGCACGCCGGCGGCGGCGTCAACCACCGCATCGGCCTGTGGGACGAGATCCTGATCAAGGAGAACCACGCCGCGGCGGCCGGCGGGGTGGGGGAGGCGGTGCGGCGGGCACGCGCCGCGCGGCCCGACCTGCCGATCGAGGTCGAGGTGACCGACCTCGCGGAGCTGGAGGAGGCGCTGGCGGCCGGCGCCCGCCGCGTGATGCTCGACAACATGGATCTCGCGACGATGCGCAGAGCGGTCGAGATCACCGCCGGGAAGGCCTCTTTGGAGGCCAGCGGAGGCGTCACGCTCGACGCTCTGAGAGCGATCGGAGCGACCGGCGTAGACTTCATCTCAGTTGGGGCGTTGACGCACTCGGCCCCGGCGCTCGATCTCTCCCTCCTCTTGGAGTCACCATGAGCCTCCCCGTCCTCCCAAGTGCGCATAGCGGTCCCCCCATGTCGCAGGCCCCGCTGATGCTCGAGAACATCCCCGCCCTGCAGGCGGAGGTGCGCGCGCTCGCAGAAGAGCGCGGCGCCAAGATTCTCGCCCACAACTACCAGCTGCCAGAGGTGCAGGACGTCGCCGACTACGTCGGCGACTCGCTCGGTCTGTCGCAGTGGGCGGCCAGAACCGACGCCGAGACGATCGTCTTCTGCGGCGTCCACTTCATGGCCGAGACGGCGTCGATCCTGTCGCCCGAGAAGACCGTCCTGATCCCCGACGTCGACGCCGGCTGCTCGCTCGCCGACTCGATCACCGCCGACCAGCTGCGCGGCTGGAAGGCCAAGCACCCCGGCGCGATCGTCGTGATGTACGTCAACACGACGGCTGACGTGAAGGCCGAGACCGACTACTGCGTGACCTCGTCCAACGCGGTCAGAGTGGTCGAGCACATCCTCCGCGAGCACGGTCCGGAGACCGAGATCCTGTTCGGCCCGGACATGTTCCTCGGCGCCTACGTCGAGAAGCGGATCGGCCGTCCGATGCACGTCTGGGACGGCGAGTGCCACGTCCACGCCGGCATCCGCCCCGACGACATCACCGCGGTCCGCGCCGCCCACCCCGGCGCCGACTTCCTGATCCACCCCGAGTGCGGCTGCTCGACGAGCGTGATGGAGTACGTCGCCGCCGGTGACGTCGACGCCAGCGGCGTTCACATGCTCTCGACCGGCGGGATGCTGACGTACGCCCAGCAGCACCGCGACTCGGACACGCCGGTGATCGTCGCGACCGAGACCGGCATGCTGCACCCGCTGCGCGAGGCGGCGCCCGACCTCGAGTTCATCGCCGCCAACGAGCGCGCGAGCTGCCGCTACATGAAGATGATCACGCTGCCGAAGCTGCGCGCGTCGCTGCGTGAGAACCGCACCGAGGTGAAGGTGTCGGAGGCGGTCGCCGAGCGCGCTCGCATCCCGATCGAGCGCATGGTCGCGATCAACGCCTGACGGCACGCCCGCGCGCCTTTCGCCGCAGTTCCGTCGCAGTCTGGCCCTTTCGCCGTCGCAGGGGCCGCTGCGACGCTGCGGCGATGGAACCGATGATCAGAATCGAGCCGCCCGACTGGGCGCCGCTCGAGCGCGCGCTGCCGGATGCATGGCTCGACGGCTGGATGTTCATGGCCTTCTTCCCGCACCCTGACGGCGGCGAGGAGCTGCGCGCCTACAAGCACCAGATCACGCGCCGCTACCTGCACCTGAGGATCACCGACGGCGGGCTCGAGGCATGGCGCTTCGACGGGCGGTCGGGTTACGACGCCGCGAAGCTGATCGACGAGGTCGAAGACGCCTACGCGACGATCGAGCGGCTCGGCTACACGCGCGAGATGGAGCCGCTCAGGGAGTGGGAGGAGGATCGAGCAGACGCCGCAGCAGACGCGTCAGCTCCGTTCGCTCCGGAGCGCTGAGCGGCGCCAGCAGCTGCTCCTGCGCGGCGCTGACGCGCTCGTCGAGCCGTGCCAGCGCCGCCGCGCCGGCCTCCGTCGCGGTGACGACGTTGCGGCGGCGGTCGCCGGGGTCGCGCTCACGCGCGATCAGCCCGTCGCCTTCGAGGTCGGCGACGACGGCGGCCATGTCGCTGCGGTCGATCCCCAGCCGGCGGCCGAGGTCCGCCTGGCTCGCCGGCCCCGACTCGGTGAGCGCGAGCAGCACGGTGAAGTGGTGCTTGCGCACGCCCTCCTGCGCGAAGGCGGCGCCGACGTGGCCGTTGGCGGCGTTCGCGGCGCGGTTGAGCAGCCAGCTCGGCAGCTGTCGCAGGCGCTGGGGCGGCTGTTCGGGCGCGTCCACGGAGGAACCGTAGCGGATTCGTTGGCGGTCCCAACGCTTCATGATATGTTGGTTGCACCAACGTTGGGAACACCAACTATCGATTCGGGAGTTTGACCGCCATGACCACCACTGCCTCGCCCATCTCGCCTGCCGAGGCCATCACCCTCCAGCGCGAGCTGCGCGCGCTCACCGACCGCTTCGAGCTGGAGGCGCTCGTCAACCGCCTCGGCCGCTGGCTCGACGACGGGCGCGACGCGCGGCAGGCGCGCGAGCTGCTCACCGAGCAGATCGCGCTCGACACGCCCGGCGGCATCGCCGAGGGGATCGACGCCGTCGTCGCGCAGGCGCGCCGCAACCACACCGTCCCGACGCAGCACCTGATCACCAACCCGCTGATCGAGCGCGACGGCGACCGCGCCGAGATCACCGCCAACCTGCTCGTCGTCTTCGCCGACGGAGAGCTGGTCGCGGCCGGCCCGCGGGCCGTCGAGCTGCCGACCTTCGGTCGCGCGCTCGGCGAGCGCTACCGCTTCGAGGCGGTTCGCACCGGCGACGGCTGGCGGCTGGCGCGGATCGAGGTCGCCGCGCGCTGGCTGGCAGGTTCGATACCCGCGTGAGACCTGCGCGCTACTGACGCACCGTCTTCTGTCTGGCACCGTGCCCGGCTGGGTCGCCCCGGCGCACCGCCGCGGCACGAGTTCAGAGGAGACGGCGATGGGCGAGAGCTGGAGACGCAGGAGACGGACGGCGGTGCTCGCCGCGGCGACGGCCGCGGCGCTGCTCGGAGCGGCGCCGGCCGCGCAGGCGGGGCTCAGCACCTGGACGCCGCTGCCCGGCCTCGGCGCCGCTTTCGGCGCCGACTGGGTCCGCACCTACGCGACCGGCACGCCACCGACGACGCTCTACGCCGGCACCGAGGGCGATGGCGTCTTCCGCTCGATAACCGGCGGGCTGGAGTGGGAGCCGTTCAGCGACGGCCTCGACGCGCCCGCCGCCAGAGACGTGCGCGTCGTCTTCTCCAGCGGCGGCGCCGCATACGCCGGTACCGGCGCCGGGCTGTACCGCTCCGTCGGCGGCGGCGCCTGGACGCCCGTCGCCCAGGGGCCGGAGGACGATCCCAGAAACCCCAGAAAGCTCAACGCCTCCGTCCAGGCCGTGCTCGACACGATAGGCGGCCCGCTGCTCGCCGGCACCGCCTTCCGCGGCGTCTTCCGCAGCACCGACGGCGGCGCGACCTGGACGCCGCCGGCGCCGGGGAACGGGATGCCGGCGGGGGAGACCGTCTGGAGCCTGACGGGGATCGGTCCGCTCGTCTTCGCCGCGACCGGCAGCGGCGTCTACCGCTCGTTCGACTACGGCGCGAGCTGGTCGCTGGCCAGCGACGGGATCCCCGGCAGCGCGACCGTGCTGCGCGTGATCGGGGATGGCACGAACCCCAACATCACCTACGCCGCGACCGGCGGCGACGGCATCTTCCGCTCGCTCGACCTCGGCCTCACGTGGGCGCCGATCAACAACGGCCTCGGCAACCTCACCGTGCGCGGGATCCAGCAGTTCTCGACTGGCGAGACGACGCGCCTCTACGCCGCGACCGGCGACGGCCTCTGGACCGGCACGACCGGCAACAGACCGATCCTGCCGGGCGCCGTCAGATGGCGCAGCGTGACCCAGACAGGGCTCGGCGACGCGAAGATCATGTGGGCCGTCTCGAGCTTCCTCACGACGCCCGGGACGCTGCTCGTCGGCACGCAGTCCAACGGCGGCTTCTGGCTGACGTTCGAGCCGCCGTCGAACAGCGGGAGACCGACTGCGACGGCGTTCGGCGGACCGGTCGTCGGCAAGACGCTGATCGGCAGCGCCGGCACTTGGGAGGGCACGCCGACGATCACGCTGACGCGCCAGTGGCAGCGCTGCACGGCCAGATCCGACAACGCCTGCAGAGACATCCCGGGCGAGGACGGGGTCGGGTACACGATGCGCAGAGACGGCGAATCGGCCAGATCGGATCAGGGCAAGTACCTGCGGCTGAAGGTGACGGCGGAGAACGACTTCCCAGCGCCCGGTCCGTTGACGCCGACCGCGTACAGCGACTTCGTCGGCCCGGTAACGGCCAACCCCAACTCGCTGCCGGGGGCCGAGAACGGGAGCTACGCCGCCTCGATCAGAGTGCTGTCGTCGGATCCGTCGCTTCCGAGAGTCGGCGACACGCTGCAGGCGCACAGCTGGAACTTCAACCCGGCAGCGACGAGAACGTACTTCCAATGGCTGCGCTGCGACGCGGACGGCAACTCCTGTCTGCCGATCCCGGGAGCTGATGCGCCGACCTACAAGCTCGTCACCGCCGACGCCGCCCTGCGACTGCGCGTGCAGGTGAGCGGCTCCAATGCAGACGGCGCGGGTTTCCTGCCCGTCAGCGGATACACCTTCCCGATCATCCCCGACCCCGCGACCTCGGTGACGCCGCCGACGCTGGCCGGTCAAGCGGTCGTCGGCTCGACGCTCGTCGGCGGCGTCGGCACGTGGAAGAGCGAGAAGACGACGTGGGAACGGCGCTGGGAGCTGTGCGAGGCCGACGGCAACGGCTGCAATCCGGTGCTGAACGAGACCCTGCCCGGCTACGTCGTGCGTCCCGGCGACCTCGGCAAGCGGCTGCGGATGCGCGTGCTCGCCGACGTCAACAAGTCGTACGAACTGCCGGCGGCGGTCGAGCTGTTCACGCCGCTGAGCGCGGTCGTGATCCCAGCGCCCGTCGTCGGCGGCGGCGACCCGCCGCCCGGACCCGGACCCGGACCCGCGCCGGTTCCCGGCCCGGCGCCCGTGCCGCCGGCGAGAGACACGACCCGCCCGACGCTCGGCAGAGCCGGCTCCAGAGTCACGAGAGCCGGCGTCGTGGTGAGCGCGACGACCTCGGAGGCCGGCACGCTGACGATCGTCGTCCAGCGCGGCGTCGCCGGGCACCGCGCCAGAGGCCGCTGCCGCGCCGGCAGACGGCGCGGCGCGAAGGCCTGCACGATCTGGAAGACCGTCCGCACCGTCAGACGCGCGGTCGGATCGGGGTCGGCGAAGGTGACCGTCCCGCGCAGAGCCGGCAAGAGCAGGCTCGGGCGCGGCAGCTACCGCGCGCAGCTGGTCGTGCGCGACGCCGCCGGCAATCGGAGCACGACGAAGATCGTGACGTTCAGGCTGCGCTGACAGCGTCCGCTTGCAGAAATAAACACGCGTGTCTAAAGTGCCTGTGCGCCATCTGGTCGCAGGCAGCGGGGGCGCGCATCGAAACGACAGTCGCTCGAACGGAGGCCCCGTCGAGCGACTGACCGCTGCCGCAAAACCCCTGGAGAGAGAGGGTCGTCAGTGGTTCGTCGTTCCCCCGGGAGCCGCACGCGGCTCGCGTCCGCGGTCGTGCTCGCATGCGCGGCCGCGGCCGCCTCGGCGTCACCAGCCGCCGCGGATGCCTGCCCCAACGCAGCGGTCCGCGAGCAGCAGGGCGTCACGCACCTGCCCGACTGCCGCGCCTACGAGGTCGTCTCGCCGGTCGACAAGAACGGCGCGGCGATCAGACAGATCGTCGCGGCGCGCCCTGAGGGCGATGGCATCGCCTTCTGGTCGACGGGCGCCTTCGCCGGCGCTCCCGGCAACCTGGCCGGCAACTACAGCGCGCAGCGCGGTGCCGACGGCTGGGTGACGCGCGCGCTGAATCCGCCGGTGCTCGGCCGCAACCCGATCCTGATGGACCAGCCGTACGTCGTCGCGATGTCGAACGACTTCTCACAGGCGCTGATCGAGACGCGCTATCCGGTCGACCCCGACGACGCCTTCCTCGGTGAGTTCGTCAACACCGGCCTCCCCGACGTCTACCGCGTCGAGCCCGACGGCTCCTTCCACTGGCTGTCGCCGACCGCGACGCTGCCGGACAGAAGCGGCGTCGCGGTCGTCTTCGGCGGCGCGACGGCGGACCTCGGGACGGTCGTCTACCGGACCGCCAAGCAGGTCTCGGCCGATCTGCCCGCCGGCTCCGGCGAGCAGCTGTACGCCCGTCACGGCGACCAGGTCACGCTGCTCAGCGTCGCGCCCGGCGGTGGTCCGCTGCCCGGCGGCGCCGTGCTCGGCCGCAATTTGCTCGCGCTCGAGACCGACAGCGGGTCGACCGTCGGCGGGCGCTTCCCGTCGGCCCTCTCCGCTGACGGCTCGACCGTCTGGTTCTCGACCAAGGCGGACCCCGACGTGCCGCAGCTGTACGTGCGCAGCGACGCGCTCGACCCGGCCGCGGCGGTGACGACGCAGGTCTCCAGCTCGCAGGCGACGGCGACGCTCGGCGACGGCTGCGCGACCCAGGCGACGTTCCTCGCCGCCGCCGAGGACGGCGCCACCGCCTGGTTCACCTGCGCGTCGAGACTGACCGATGACGCGCCGGCCGGCGGCGGCCTCTACCGCTACGACCGCGGCAGCGGGCAGCTGCACTTCATCGTGGCGGCGCTCGACGGCAGTGACGTCGGCGGCCAGATGACGCTGGTCGGCGCCGACCGCGATGCCGATCACGTCTGGTTCTCCACCAGCTCGCAGCTGACGGCGGACGCCCCGACGGGCACCTCCGGCCTCTACCACCTGCACGACGACGCCGTCACGTTCGTCAGCACGCTCTCCTGGCCGGACGCGATCACGGCCTCGGCGGTCAGCCCTGACGGCTCGCGCATCGCGTTCGCGACCGACGACCAGCTCGACGCCGACGCCGGCGGCGTCGGACAGGTCTACTCCGTCGACGCCGACGATCCCGGCAGCGGCACGGTCTGCATCTCGTGCCGCCCGGACGGGTCGACCCCGCTCGGGCGTTCCGACCTCAGCAACGCGGGCGCCGACGTCTTCGTGCACGCCAACAACGTCCCCCGGCGCGGCAACGTCGCCTCCGACGGCAGCATCTACTTCGCCAGCGCCGACAGGCTGGTCGCCGACGACGTGAACGAGACGGCCGACGTCTACCAGTACCGCGACGGCGAGCTGACGCTGCTGTCGAGCGGCAGCGACGAGCTGCCGTCGGTCTTCGGCGCCGCATCCGACGACGGACGCGACGTCTTCATCCTCACCTCGGAGACCCTCGCCGTGCAGGACACCGACAACGGCGCCGCCGACGTCTACTCGGTGCGCGTCGACGGCGGCTTCGCGCCGACGGTCGCGCCGCCGATCTGCGGCGAGGACTGCCAGGGGCCGCCGCCGCCGGCGCCCGTCCCGCCGACGCCGGCGTCCGCGACCTTCACGGGTCCCGGCGACGAGGACGAGAGAGTGGCGGCGCCGGTGACGCCGAGACTGACCGTGACCGCGCCGAGCGCCCGCCAGCGGACTCGCTGGGCCGCGTCCGGACGCCTGACGCTGGCCGTCCGCGCGACCGACGCGGGCGCCGTGCGAGCGCGTGTCAGCGGTCGCGTCAGAGGTCGCGCGGTCACCGTCGCGTCGGCGTCGAGAAGACTCGCTCGCGGCGGCTCCGCGCGGCTGACGCTGCGGCTCTCCGCCGCGGCCCGCAGGCAGCTGGCGAGAAGCGGCTCGCTGCGGCTGACGATCGTCGTCACCCACTCTGAGGTCGCCGACCCGCGCCGCGTCACGCTGACGCTGCGGGCGCCGGCCGCCACGCATCGGAACGGAGGCCGGCGATGAAGCCGCTCGTCGCATTGCTCGTCGTCCTCGCGGCGGCCCTCGCGGCCGCGAGCCCCGCCGCTGCCGACCTCGGCTTCGAGCCGGGCAGCTTCAGCGCACGGCTGCACGACGCCGCCGGCGTCGAGGTCACGCAGGCCGGCGCGCACCCGGACGCGACGGTCGAGTTCATGCTCAGATCGACGCTCAACGCGAACGGCAGAAGAGTGCCGGACGAGTCGCTGAAGGACGTCGCGGTCGAGCTGCCGGCCGGGCTCGTCGGCAACCCGCAGTCGACGCCCCGCTGCCTGCACGGCGCGTTCATGCAGCGCGCCTGCGACCGCGGCGCGATGGTCGGCATCGAGACGATGTGGACGATGGCGATCCAGGGCGCCGGGCCCCTGAGCGAGACGACCGTCCCGGTCTGGAACCTCGTGCCGCCGGAGGGCGTCGTCGCGCGCTTCGGCTTCCAGGTCGCCTCGGTCATCGTCACGATCGACATGCGCGTCCGCAGCGACGGCGACTACAACCTCGTCGCGGACATCAGCAAGCTCTCCTCGCTGCTGCAGATCTACGGCTCGAAGCTGACGTTGTGGGGCGTGCCGGCCGACCACAACGGCGAGGGTCCGATCGCCTTCACCGACGAGTATTTCGACGGCACCTACGGCGCGCCGGGCGCGGAGCCGCGCAGACCGTTCCTGACGAGCCCGACGAAGTGCGGTCCGCCGCTGACGACGACGATCTCGGCGACCTCGTGGCAGCAGCCCGACCGCGTCGTGACCGACGCCTACACGCCAGCGGAGGGGATCACCGGCTGCGACCAGCTCGACTTCGCGCCGTCGCTCGACCTGCGGTCGCAGTCGCTGCGCGCGGGCGTGCCGGCGCCGTACGAGGTGACGCTGGAGGTGCCGCAGTCCGACGATCCCGACGCGCTCGCGACGCCGACCGTCAAGGACGTCAGCGTGACGCTGCCGGAGGGCGTCGCGGTCTCGCCGTCCTCAGCCGGCGGGCTGGTCGGCTGCAGCGACGCGCAGGCGGCGCTGAGAAGCCTCGATGAGCCGGCCTGCCCGGCCGCCTCGAAGATCGGCACGGTCGAGATCGAGACGCCGCTGCTGGCGGGGCCGTTGACCGGCTCGATCTTCCTCGGCACGCCGAAGTCGATGGAGGCGCAGAGCGGCGAGATGCTGCGCACGCTGCTGATCGCCAGCGGGGAGGGCGTGACCGTGAAGCTGGAGGGCAAGATCACGCCCGATCCGCTGACCGGGCGCCTCAGAGCGGTCTTCGCCGACAATCCGCAGCTGCCGTTCTCGCTGCTGACGCTGCGCTTCCAAGGCGGGCCGCGGGCGCCGCTGACCAACCCGCAGCGCTGCGGGACGCACACGACGAGCGCGACGATCGCGTCGTGGGGCGGGCAGTCGGTCGGTTCCGACAGCTCGTTCGACATCACGCGGAACACGGGCATCGGCCCCTGTGCGCCGCTCGGCTTCACGCCGTCGTTCGGCGCCGGGATGGCGAGCGCGGCGGCCGGCGGCTCGTCGGCCTTCTCGCTCACCTTCGGCCGTGACGACGCCCAGCAGGACCTCGGCGACCTGACGGTCGAGCTGCCGCCGGGCCTGACCGGCGTGATCGCCTCGGCCGATCTCTGCCAGGAGGCGGCCGCGGCCGCCGGCAGCTGCTCGGAGCGGTCGCGGATCGGCAGCGCCGCGGTCGCGGCAGGGCCGGGCGCGAGCCCCTTCCAGCTGCCTGGGCGCGTCTACGTGACCGGCCCGTACAAGGGCGGTCCGTTCGGCCTCTCGATCGTCGTGCCGGCCGTCGCGGGGCCGTTCGACCTCGGCACGGTCGTCGTGCGCGCGGCGATCGAGCTCGACCGCCGGACGGCGGCGCTGCGGATCGTCTCCGACCCGCTGCCGACGATCCTGCAGGGGATCCCGCTGCGGATCCGCACGGTGCAGGTGACGATCGACAAGCCGGGCTTCATGCTCAACCCGACCTCGTGCGGCGAGCAGCGGATCGCCGGGACGCTGCGCTCGGCGGTGGGCGCCGCCGCGAGCGCCGCCGCGCGCTTCCAGGTCGGCGGCTGCGCGGCGCTGCCGTACACGCCGCGGCTGGGGCTGCAGGTCGGTGAGAGAGGCCGCACGAAGCGCGGCATCACGACGCCGTTGAACGCGACGCTGCGGATGCCGGCCGGCAACGCGAACAACCGCGTCGTCTCGGTCAATCTGCCGAGAACGCTCAACGCGCGCCTGAACGTGATCCAGGACGCGTGCACGCTGGCGCAGTTCGAGGCCGGCTCGTGCACGAAGCAGGTCGGCACGGCGGTGGCGGTCACGCCGCTGCTGCGCGATCCGCTGCGGGGACCGGTCTACTTCGTCAGAAACCCGGAGCGGAGAATCCCGGACATGATGGTCGCGCTGCGCGGCCAGGTCGCGATCGACCTCGTCGGCAAGGTGACGATCGCGCGCGACCTGACGCTGCGGACGGAGTTCGACACGATCCCCGACGTGCCGATCACGCTCTTCCGGCTGAGCCTCGTGGCCGGCAGACGCGGCCCGGTCGGCACGACCGCGGACCTCTGTCAGCGGTCGACGCGCAGAAGACTCGACGCGGACCTCACGCTGCGCGCGCAGAGCGGCAGAGCGCGCCGGGTGCGGCAGCGCATCAGCGTCGTCGGCTGCGGCAGAGCGGCAGCGGCGAAGCGCTAGCGAGACGCGGAGGTCGCGCGCCGGGTCACTGGCCCGGCGCGCGGCGCCCGGCGAGCGCCGCGCCCTACTGGCCCGGCGCGCGGCCGGCCGCGAACAGGTCGAGGCCGCGCGCGGCGGCGTCGCGGACCGGCCTCAGCGTCTCCCGCTTGCGCTCGAACTCCAGCGGCGTGTAGGCGTGCACGTCGGCGGCGCCGCCCATCTCGGCGGCGTCCCACAGCGCGCCGGCCTGGTAGACACGCTCCAGCCACGGGATCCCGTCGAAGAAGCTGGAGATCAGCACGACGACCCACTCCGGGCCGCGCTCGCGCTGCGGCAGCGCGCCTCTGGCGTCGTCGACGCGGGCACCGCCGATCAGCGCGTGCTCGATCGGCCAGCGGTCGCTGACGCGCTGCACGTATCGGCGCAGCTCGGGGGTGTTCAGACCGAGGTCCTCCGGGGGCACACCGACGATTGTCGCGCGTCGCGCGGCGCACGTGCAACGCGGGTCAGCGCAACGGTTGCCAGTCGACGCCCCGAGTGGCGTAGTTGTAGGTCGCGCCGACCTGGTTCTGGACGATCATGCGCAGGCTGCCGCGGCCGTCCGCGTTCGCGATCGAGATGCCGATCTCGAACTGCTCGACGACCAGCTTGCGGCCGTCGGGGGACCAGCGCACCTGCGTCGTGTCGCGCAGCGCTCTGAGCGCTCGCAGCCCGCCGCCGCCGGCGTTCATCACCATCGCGGTGCCTCTGCGGACGAAGGCGATCTTCGTCCCGTGCGGCGAGAAAGCCGGCTGGGAGGCCTGCTTGCCCGTCAGCTGGCGCAGCCCGCTGCCGTCGGCGCGAATGCTCCACAGCAGCCCGCGGCGGATGAACGCGATCGTGCCGCGCGAGGACCAGCTCGGCGATCCCGCCGGGCCGCTCAGCAACCGTCTGGCGCCGCGGCCGTAGACATCGGAGGTCCACAGCTCCTGAACGCCGCCGACGATCGTCGAGAAGGCCAGGCGCGTGCCGGCGGGGGAGAAGACCGGCTCGCCGGCATCGCTGCCGCTCGCCGGCAGCAGCCGCAGCGCGCCGCCGTCGGCGTCGAGCAATCCGAGTTGCGCGCCGCCGTCGAAGACGACCCGCGTCCCGTCCGGCGACCAGCTCGGCTGCTTGTACTCGCTCGGCGCGCAGTCGCCCGCGGGGAGCTGCTCGGGCACTCTCACGCATCTCGCCAGCACGTACGCCGCACCGCCGCCGGCCTTGATCACGCGAATCCCGTCGCTGTATCTGAACGGTCCCAGCTCCGGCTCGTCGAGCGTCGTCCAGCCGTAGACGAGCTTCCCGTTGCGCCCCGCGAACCCCTCCGCGACCGGTGCGGCGAGCAGCAGCGCGAGCAATGCGATCAGCAGCGTGCGGCGCATGCTGTTGAGACGGCCTTTGCGCTCGAAAGTTGCTGAATACAACACAGCGTGTGTTGAGAGGTGGGCGGCGCACGGCAAAGCTGCGAGCTTGGCCGGAAATCATGCGGTAGCCGCAGTCGGCTCGGCGCCTTGCGTGAGGCGCCGAGCTACGCCCCCGAGCGCAGACAGGGCCGAAAAGACGGAAGCCCGGTGTGCGTGCACCGGGCTTCCAAAGGTGAGAGCTGCAAACAGCTCCTGCTGGCCGCTCCGAATTGTAGCGCGGTCCCCGCCTCAGGCGAAGTCGGCGACCGTGTGCGGGCCGACGACGCCGATCGCGAGCCGGTCCTCGACGCCGCGGGCGATCTCGGCGACCTCGTCGTAGGTGACGGCGTCGAGCGCGGCGATCGCGGCGTCGGGATCGATTCTCTCGCCGTAGACGATCGACTGGTTCGCCGCGTGGCGGGCGACGGCGTTGGTGTTCTCGAACGCCAGCACGCGGGCGCCGGCGGCGTAGGCGCGGGCGCGCTCGACCTCCTCGACGGTCGGGCCCTGGTCGCGCAGCTCGCCGACGATCTCGCGCATGCGCGTGTACGCCTCGATCGTTCTCGTCGAGTCGAGGCCGGCGGAGAGCTGCAGGATCGGCACGTCGGCGAAGGCGTGCGCGAGCGCGTAGACGGAGTAGGCGAGACCGCGCTGCTCGCGGATCTCGTCGAACAGGCGTGAGCCCATCGAGCCGCCGAGCAGCGTCGAGTAGATCGTCAGCGCCGCGCGCGCTCTGCGATCGGTCGGGTCGACCTGGGGGCGGTAGATCATCCGCAGGTGCGACTGGTTGGAGTCGCGCTCCTCGACCAGCGTGCGCGGGTCGAAGGCCGGCGCCGGCTCGTAGGGGCCGGGCGCGTCGAGCGTCGGGAAGCGAGCGAACAGCTCGTCGATCGCGCCGTTCTGCGGCAGGTGCTCGAGGTTGCCGACGAGGAAGGCGCCGCCGCGCGAGCCGGCCCACTGGCGCTCGCGGAACGCGACGATGCCCTCGCGCGTGAAGGTGTCGCGCAGATGCTCCTCCGGACCGAGCACCGGGCGGCCGAGCGGATGGTCGCCGAAGGCCGCTCTGTCGATCAGGTGCTCGGCGACGGTCGAGGGCTGGTCGTTGGAGCGGGCGATCTCCTGGATCACGACGCCGCGCTCGCGGTCGAGCTCCTCGGCGTCGAGCCGCGGCCGGCCGACGAAGTCGGTCAGGAGGTCGATCGCCTCCGCCGCCTTCTCTGCGCGCGCGGTGATGTGGAACGCGACGAGGTCGTGCGAGGTGTAGGCGTTGAGCTGCGCGCCGAGGTTCTCGGCCGTCTCGTTGACGTCTCTGTAGGTGACGTACTTCTCGCCGCCCTTGAAGACGAGGTGCTCGAGGAAGTGCGCCATGCCGTTCTCCTCCGACCGCTCGGTGCGCGCGCCGGCGTCGAAGGCGACGAGCGCGGTCACGGCACGCGTGCCGTCGAGCTGGACGCGGTGGATCGGAAGGCCGTTCGGTGCGGTGCTGGAGGTGATCGCGGTCATGGTCCGACGATAGCGGGGCCTCTCGCGCGCCTCCGCGCGACGCGCGTGCGAGCCGCCCGCCGTCGGCGCCCAGCGCCCGACTCCTGCAACAAACTCCCTGCAAATCCGCTTGCAGCGAGGGCCCCGGGTTCGCGTGCGGCGGGGAGCGCGCGCTACCCTCGAACGACTCATGGCCCTCCCTGCCCGCAGACCCAGCGCCCGCCGTCGCACCGTGCCGGCGCACCCGCCGCTGCACGCGGACGCCGCCGCCAGAGCGCCTGCGCCGTCGCGTCGCAGCACCGCCGTGATCGCCTTCGACGCGGTCGAGAAGCGCTACGACGTCGGTGCGATCGGCCTCGACCAGGCGAGCTTCTCGGTCCAGCGCGGTGAGTTCGTCTTCCTCGTCGGCTCGACCGGCTCGGGCAAGTCGACGATCATGCGCCTGCTGATCAAGGAGCTGGAGCCCAGCGGCGGCTCGATCACGGTCGCCGGGCGCGAGCTCACGGAGATCACGCGACGCCGCGTGCCGTACTACCGCCGCAACCTCGGCGTCGTCTTCCAGGACTTCAAGCTGCTGCCGAACCGCACCGTCTACGACAACGTCGCCTACGCGCTGCAGGTGACGGGCGGCTCGCGCAAGGACATCCGCGCCAAGGTGCCGGACATCCTGCGCCTCACCGGCCTCTCGACGAAGCTGCACAACTATCCCGACCAGCTCTCCGGCGGCGAGCAGCAGCGCGTGGCGATCGCGCGCGCGTTCGTCAACCATCCGCCGCTCCTGCTGGCCGACGAGCCGACCGGCAACCTCGATCCCGAGACGTCGATCGGCATCATGCAGCTGCTCTACCGCATCAACAAGACCGGCACGACCGTGCTCGTCGCCACGCACGACCACCGCATGGTCGACAAGATGCGCCGCCGCGTGATCGAGCTCTCCAGAGGGCGGATCGTGCGCGACGAGGCGACCGGCGCCTACGCTCGCGACGAGACGACGCGTGAGTTCGCCGCCCGCCTGCGCAACGACCCGCCGGTCGCGCCGGAGACGATGGCCGTCGAGGCGGGCCGCATGACGCAGCGCAGCATCGCCGCGCGCGCCGACGAGGCTGCTCGCGCCGGCGATGCCGACAGCGCCCGCGACGCCCGCATCGCCCGCCGCGCCGCGCGCGAGGCAGAGGCCGAGGCCGAGGCGACGGAGGCGACGCGCTCATGAAGCTCGGCTTCTTCCTGCGCGAGGCGATGCGCTCGCTCGGCCGCAACGCCGCGCCGAGCTTCGCCGCGCTCGCGACGATCCTGCTGACGATGCTGGTGATCGGCGTCTTCATTCCGATCGTGCAGGCGACGACCGGTGCCGCCAACGACGTGCGCCAACGCGTGCTCGTCGACGTCTACCTGCAGAGAGACGCGACGCAGAGAGACGTCTCGCGCGTCAGAGAGATGCTCGCCGGCACCGACAACGTCAAGCGTGTCGAGTTCATCTCCAAGCAGCAGGCGTACGACGCCCAGCGCAAGAAGGACCCGGAGGCGTTCGCGCTGCTCGGCACCAACCCGCTGCCGGACACCTTCCGCATCACGCCAGAGGATCCCGACAAGGCGCTGTCGATCAAGGCCGACCTCGCGCCCGTCGCCGCCGGCGGCGGCCGCACGCCGGTCGACCAGGCGATCGACGAGGTGCGCGACCGTCGCGAGGACACGAGCAAGATCCTCCAGGTGACGAGATTCGTGAAGCTGATGGCCGGCACGCTCGGCGCCCTGCTGATCGCCGCCTCGATCTTCCTGATCGCGAACACGATCCGCCTCTCGCTCTACGCCCGCCGCCGCGAGGTCGAGGTGATGAAGCTGGTCGGCGCGACCGACTGGTTCATCCGCTGGCCGTTCGTGATCGAGGGCGTGATCGTCGGCGCGCTCGGCACCCTGCTGGCGATCCTGCTGCTGGCCATCGGCAAGATCGCGATCATCGACCCGCTCGCGAGCGACTTCGCGCTGATCGCCGCGCCCGAGACGCTCGGTTTCGGCGTCCTGATCGCCGTCATGCTCGGCGCCGGCATAGCGATCTCGGCGATCGGCTCCGGCCTCTCGCTGCGCCGCTTCCTGAAGGTCTAGGCGCGGCGCCCGACGCCGAGCAGGTGGGCGCTGGCGCCCAGCACGCTCGGCTCCTGCTCGACGCGCGCGATCGCGTCGAGCAGCGCGGCACGACGCTCCTCGTCGTCGAGCCACCACGCCTCCTCACGCGGCGGCATGAACGACGCCGGCCCCTCGACCGCCAGCACGCCCTCGACGGCGAAGCCGGCGACCGCCAGCTCCTCCCACAGCTCGTCCGGATGGTGGAAGTGGGCGGTCGTGAACCACTCCGGGCGGCCATCGGGGTTGACGTGGTCGCCGCTGGCGACGTCCTCGGCGGCGATCGCGGCGAAGGCGGGGTCGGCGACCGCGCGGGCGCGGATCCCGTCGAAGGTCGAGGCGAAGCGCGAGATCGCCGCCGCCAGCACGACGCCGCCCGGGCGCAGCACCCGGCGCGCCTCAGCCTGTGCGGCGGCGCGGCCGTCCGCGTCGAGATGGTAGAGCGGGCCGAGCAGTAGGACCGCCTCGGCGCTCGCGTCCGCCCACGGGAGCGCCCGCGCGTCGCCCGCGACGACCTCCTCCAGCGGCGCGTCAGCCTGCGCGGCCGAAGCGGCGCGCGCCTGCTCGACGTGCAGCGCGACGGGGTCGAGCAGCCGCACCGCGTAGCCGGCGCGCGCCAGCGGCAGCGCGTGCACGCCGGCCGCGCCGCCGACGTCGAGCACGGTCGCCGGCGCCTCCGGCAGCAGCCGCTCCAGCAGCAGACGCGTGCGCACGCCCTCGATGCGGCTGACCGTCTCCAGCCGCACGTGCTCCAGACCGAGCTCGTAGTGGGCGGCGATCTCGGGGTCGAAGCGGGGGGAGGACATTAATCCCCAGCATATGCCGAGCGATACGCTGATGAGGTGCCTCGACGCTCGTCGCGCATCCCAACCTTCGTCGCCGGGGCGCTGCTGGTCGTCGTCGCGCTCGCGCTCGGCATCTTCCTCGGCGGCCACGCCGACCTGCTGCCGAGACCGATCCGCAGCGCGCTCGTCGCCGACGACGAGGCGCAGATGGTGCAGCAGGCGATCGACACGATCGAGGACGCCTACTACCGCCCGATCAGACGCGACGACCTCGTCGACAGCAGCATCGAGGGCGCCGTCAACAGCCTCGACGACCAGTTCTCGCACTACTTCGACCCGAGCACCTACAGAAGATTCCAGCACGCCACCAACCCGCGCTTCAGCGGCATCGGCGTGACGATCAGAGACGGCGACAGAGGGCTCGTCGTGCAGCAGGTGATCGACGACACGCCGGCGGCGAAGGCCGGCCTGAAGGTCGGCGACACGATCGTCGCGGTCGGCAGAGAGGTGCTCGCCGGTCATCCCTCCAGCTACGGCATCAGCCTGATCAAGGGCGAGCCCGGCACGAAGGTGACGATCACCGTCGAGCGCGACGGCAGACGCAGAGAGGAGACGATCGAGCGGGCCGAGATCGTCTCCCCGGTCGTCGAATCGAGAATGGTGACGACGAGAACGGGCAGATACGGCGTCGTCGTCTTCTCCAGCTTCACGTCGGACTCCAGCGCGCAGGTCCGCGCCGCCGTCGACGAGCTGCTGGAGAGAGGCGCCAGAGGGATCGTGCTCGACCTGCGCGCCAACGGCGGCGGGCTGCTCAACGAGGCGGTCGACACCGCCTCGATCTTCATCCCGGACGGCACGGTCGTCTCGACCGACGGTCGCGCGCGCGACCGCCACGTCTACACGGCCACCGGCGGCGCGATCAGAGCCTCGGTGCCGGTCGTCGTGCTGGTCGACCGCAACACCGCCTCCTCCTCGGAGATCGTCACCGGCGCGCTGCAGGACCGCAGACGCGCGAAGGTCGTCGGCACCAACACGTACGGCAAGGGCGTCTTCCAGGAGATCCGCGAGCTGCCCAACGGCGGCGCGCTCGACATAACCGTTGGCCAGTACTTCCTGCCGAGCGGCCGCAACATCGGCGGCAGAGGCGTCAGAGAGGGCGACGGGATCGAGCCGGACGTGCGCGCCAGAGACGATCCCCAGACGCCGCGCGACGAGGCGCTCGACGTCGCGCTCAGAGAGCTCGCGACCGAGTCGCGGTGAGCCCTCGGCGCGACTACAGAGCGCGCGCGGCGCGGCTGCGCGAGCGCGAGGAGCGCGAGCAGGAGGAGCCGCGCGCACGGGAGCGGGCGCGCGACCGCGACCGTCTGCCGCAGCGCAGCGAGATCGTCGCGCTGCTGGAGAAGCGCGGCCGCCACCTCGTCGGTCAGCCGTTCTTCGGTCAAGGGCCGCGCCCGATCGTCGAGCGTGACCGCACCAGCAACATCGGCGACCTCGTGCTGCTGAAGGTCTCCAACCGCGGCGGCAAGGGCCACGCGAAGGTGACGCGGCGGCTCGGCCGTCCCGACGTCGCGCGCGACGTGCTGGAGGCGCTGATGCTCGACCGCGGCCTGCGACGGCGCTTCGACCCCGCCGTCGAGCGCGCCGCGCGCGACCCGCGGCCGCTCGACGTCCCCGGCCGGCGCGACCTGCGCGACCTGACGACGTTCACGATCGACCCGGCGAGCGCAAAGGACTTCGACGACGCGATCTCGGCCGAGCGGCTCGGCGAGCAGAGCTGGCGGATCTGGGTCCACATCGCGGACGTCTCGGCGTTCGTGCGGCCCGGCGACCTGATCGACCGCGAGGCGTTCAAGCGCGGCACCTCCGTCTACGTCCCCGGCAAGGTCGAGCCGATGCTGCCGGAGGGGCTCTCCAACGGCGCCTGCTCGCTGCGCCCGCACGAGGACCGGCTCGCCGTCACGGTCGAGCTGGAGTTGCACGGCGCCGCGGTCAGACGGGCGTCGTTCTACCGCTCGACGATCCGCTCCGACGAGCGGCTCGACTACGACCGCGTCGATCGCGTCTTCGCCGGCGAGGAGCCCGCGGAGGAGCCGTGGGCGCAGCCGCTGGCGGCGGCGCGGGCCGCCGCCGCCGCGCTGCAGGCACGGCGCGACGCCCAGGGCGCGCTCGCGATCGAGTCGGCCGAGCCGGAGTTCTCCTTCAACCGCGACGGCCACGTCACGGAGGCCGTCGCGGTCGCCCAGACCGAGGCCCACCGCGTGATCGAGCACCTGATGATCCTCGCCAACGAGCAGGTCGCCAAGCTGCTCGCAGAACGCAAGGTGCCGGCGCTCTACCGCGTCCACGAGCGGCCCGACGGCAGCGCCGCCCAGCGGCTCGTGGCACAGCTCGCCTCGCTCGGCGTGCCGACGCCGCCGCTGCCCGAGCAGCCGACGGCGCAGCAGGGGGCGGAGGCGATCGCGGCCGCGTCGCACCTCGTCGAGGCGCACGTCAGACGGACCGGCAGAGGGGCCGCCGGGCTCAACAACCTCGTCCTGCGCTCGCTCAAGCAGGCCCGTTACGACCCGCGCAACCTCGGCCACACGGGGCTCGGGCTGGAGCACTACTGCCACTTCACCTCGCCGATCCGCCGCTACCCGGACCTCGTCTGCCACCGCGCGCTGCTGTCGGCGGTCGGCGGGGGAGAGGACGCGCCTGAGGCGTCGCGGCTGGCCGGCGCGGCCGACTGGACATCCCACCGCGAGCGCGACGCGATGCAGGTCGAGCGCAGCGCCGACGACGTCGCGCGCTGCTTCCTGCTGGAGAGACGGCTGTTCGAGACCGGCCTGACGCAGGAGTTCGACGGCGAGGTGACCGGCGTGATCGGGGCCGGCGCCTTCGTCGCGTTCGGCGACGGCTATGCCGGGATGCTGCCGGTGCGCAAGCTGCGCGGCGACTGGTGGGAGCTCAACGAGGAGGGCACGATCCTCCACGGCGAGCGCTCCGGCAAGGCGATCCGGATCGGCGACGCCGTGCGCGTCGTGGTCGATCGCGTCGACGCCCCACGCGGGCGCGTGGATCTGTTCGCGGTCGAGCTGTAGCGGCCGCCCCGCGGGCCGTCGCCGCGCGCGAGCCGCAGCCACCCTGCGCGCGCGGCGCGCTTTGTGGCACGCTAGTGAGCCATGGCCAAGGGCAACGCAAAGAAGAAGTTCGCTCCGGGCGACGTCGCGAGCAACCGCCAGGCGCGGTTCCGCTTCAACCTGCTCGACACGTTCGAGGCCGGCATGGTGCTGACCGGGACCGAGGTCAAGTCGCTGCGCGAGGGCGGCGCGCAGATGAAGGACTCCTACGCGCTCGTCAGAGGCGGCGAGGTGTGGCTGTTGAACATGCACATCCCGCCGTACGCCTCGGCCTACCGCGACAACCACCTGCCCGAGCGCGATCGCAAGCTGCTGCTGCATAGACGCGAGATCGAGCGGCTGGTCGGCAGCGTCAGAGAAAGAGGCCTGACGCTCGTGCCGACGCGGGTCTACTTCAGAGGCCCGCGCGCGAAGGTCGAGCTGGCGCTGGCGCGCGGCAAGGACCAGTTCGACAAGCGCGAGTCGCTGAAGGAACGCGACGTCAAGCGCGAGATGCTGCGCGCCAAGCGCGACTACGAGCGGTAACTGGCCACGCCTCGTCGCGCCTGACGTTGTCCTCGCCCGCTCATGGGCTGGCGCCCACTACGCGGGCTGCGTCCGCGTCAGGCACGACGATCCGCGGCCAGTGGGGCTGCGTTCAGTCGCTGAGCAGTTCGGCGAGCAGCTGCCGCTGCGTCGGGAGCGCGGCTTCGTAGCGCTCGCGCCCGGCGGGGGTGAGGCACGCGAAGATGCCGCGGCGGTCGTCGCTGCACATCGAGCGCATCACGAGGCCGTCGGCCTCGAGGCGGCCGATCAGGCGCGAGAGGGCGCTCTGGCTGAGGTGGACCGTGTCGGCCAGCCCCTGCATGCGGTGCTGCTCCTTGTCACAGGCGGCGAGGCGCTCCAGCACCTCGAACTCGCTGACGCCGAGCTGGTGACGGTCCTGGAGGACCTTTTCCAGCGCGCAGGTCGTGCGGGCATGACGGTCGAGCAGGTCGCGCCACTGGGCGACGAGCTGGTCGTCGTCGCGGAGCGATGCGGCCTCTTCGCGCGTAGTCGCCATGACGCCGGGATTATACCAAACACTCGCAATATTTGCCTTCACACAAATTGAACATGCAAAGGTTGCACGTGCATGTATCTTACCTCGCCATGACCGCACTCTCCTCTCCACCCGAGGCACCCCGGGCAGACGCGGCCTCCCAGTCCGAGCACTGGGACGCGCGCCTCTGGGGAGCCCTCCTCGTGCTCTGCGGAGCGCTCTTCCTCGACGGTCTCGACGTCTCGATGGTCGGCGTCGCGCTGCCGTCGATCGGAGCTGACCTCAGCCTCTCGACCGGCGACCTGCAGTGGGTCGTCTCCGGCTACGTGCTCGGCTACGGCGGTCTCCTGCTGCTCGGCGGCCGCACCGCCGACATCCTCGGCCGCCGCAAGGTCTTCCTCGCCGCCGTCGCGGTCTTCGCGCTCGCCTCCGTGCTCGGCGGCATCGCCAACGACGGCGCGGTCCTGATCGCGACCCGCTTCATCAAGGGCGTCGCCGCGGCCTTCACCGTGCCCGCCGGCCTCTCGATCGTGACGACGACCTTCAGAGAAGGGCCGATCCGCAACAGAGCGCTGGCGATCTACGCCGCCTGCGGTGCGACCGGCTTCTCCGCCGGCCTGATCTTCGGCGGCCTGCTGACCGAGATCGGCTGGCGCTGGACCTTCCTGGTCCCGGGCCCGATCGCGCTGATCGTGCTGCTCGCCGGGTTCAAGCTGATCCCGCGCGACCATCCCGACCCGGCCGAGCGGCAGGGCTTCGACCTCGGCGGTGCCGTCACCGTCAGCGCCGCGATGCTGCTGCTGGTGCGGACCGTCGTGGTCGCGCCCGAGAACGGCTGGACCTCCGTCCAGACGCTCGCCGGCTTCGCGATCGCCGCCGTGCTGCTGGCGACCTTCGTCTGGATCGAGCGGCGCGTCCGCCATCCGCTCGTGCGCCTGGGGATCTTCAACTCCGGCTCGCTCGTGCGCGCGAACCTCGGCGCCGTCGGTGTCTTCGGCTGCTACGTCGCCTTCCAGTTCATCGCGACGCTCTACCTGCAGAACCTGCTCGGCTGGAGTGCGCTGGAGACGGCGCTCGCCTTCCTGCCGGCCGGCCTGCTGGTCGCGACCGTCGCGCCGCGGATCGGCAAGGTCGCCGACCGCGTCGGCACCCAGCCGATCGTCGTCGCCGGCTTCGTCGCCTTCGCGATCGGCTACCTGCTGTTCCTGCGGATCGACGAGTCGCCGTCGTACCTGACGACGATCCTGCCGACGATGCTGCTGCTCGGCGTCGGCTTCGCACTCTGCTTTCCGGCGCTCAACATGCAGGCGACCGCCGGCATCGCCGACCACGAGCAGGGGCTCGCCTCCGGGCTCGTCAACACCTCGTTCCAGATCGGTGGCGCCTTCGTACTCGCGATCGCCTCCGCGATCGTCAGCTCACAGGCTGGCCTCTCCGCCGATCCTCAGGTCCTGCTCGACGCCTACCGCCCCGCGCTCGCCGTGATCGCCGGGCTGTCGATCGCGAGCCTCCTCGTCGCGCTCTCGGGCGTCATCTCACGCGAACGGCACTCGGCCGCCGTCTGCGTCGACGCCTCGTAGCGCGCGCCCGCTCCGGCCGGCGGCGGACAGCTCCGCCGCGCGGCTGACGGAGCGGGACGGTTCGGTCCCCGCCCTTCGTCGCACCGCAAACCCCGCGCGGTGCGGCGGAGGGCGGGACCGTGTTCAGGCGTCGGCGAAGGTGCGCGTCAGGTGCGTCGCGTCCATGCCGAGCACGAGCAGGACGATCAGCCCGACGTAGACGGCGCCGACCGCGATCCGCTGCGACGGCTTGACCTTGTAGTAGGAGGCGGCCGCCTCGCCGCCCGCTCTCAGCGCCTTCCACCGCCGCCACGTCTCGAACGCGGCGAAGACGGCGATGATGATGATGATCGGGTTGGGGAACGCGATCGCGACGCCGACCATCGCGCCGAGGCCGACGAACCACATCCACGGCGTCATCGCCGCCATCGCGCGGCCGCCGTCGAGCGGCACGACCGGCAGCAGGTTGAAGAGGTTGAGGAAGAAGCCGGTGAACGCGAGCGCCTGCCAGAACTCGTCGCCCGTCGCCCACCAGACCGGCAGCAGCAGCGCCGCGCCGATCGAACCGAGGATCGGCCCCGCGAGGCCGACGCGCGCCTCCGCCGCGGCGTCGTCGCCGAGCGACTTCGCCGTCACGACGGCGCCGAGGAAGGGGATGAACATCGGCGCGCTCGCCGGGATCCCCTCGCGTCGCAGCTGGATCACGTGGCCCAGCTCGTGCACGAGCAGCAGCAGCACGAAGCCGACCGCGAACTTCCAGCCCCAGATCAGCGCGTAGGCGGCGACCGAGACGAGCATCGAGCCCGAGGTCGTCAGCAGCTTCAGCTTCGGCAGCGCGATCAGCAGGCCCTTCAGCGGGCCGAGGAACTTGAGGATCGCGGCGCCGGCGACGAGCAGCGGCCCGAACAGGCGGCCCAGTCTCGTCTGCGAGCGGCGCGGGCCCGGATCGGGGCTCGGCGGCGGCGCGGTGGACGGCGGCGTGCCATCCCACGCCGGCGGGGCGGGCGGGGTCGGCGTCGGCGTCGTCGGCGGAAGCCATTGGCTGCGCTGCTCCATGCGGTCGATTGTGGCAGGCGCCATCGGCTAGACTCGACGGTGCAGGAACATCCCCGGGGACGACAGGCTTCGACGTGGTCAGTTCGTGGAGATGGTTGCGAGTCGAGGTTCCGGTTGGCCTCGTTAAACCACCGGAAAAACCATATGTGCGGACTCTCACGAGTACGCCCTCGCCGCTTAGCACCTAGCTAAGGCAGTGAGGTTTCGGCCCCCGCCAGCCTGCCGTGGGGATCGCCGGAATCAGAAGCAGGCTCACCCGGCGAGGTACGCCTCTGCTGGACCGGGGAAATCTTCAGGAGGCTGGTCCCCCGCAACCCCGCCGGCGAGGCGAGCAGGGGACGAGATCAGAGCGCCGGATATGCTCGTAGAAGCCATCACCGCATGACTGCGGACCCGGGTTCAATTCCCGGCGTCTCCACTGAAACGCACGAAGCCCCCGCAACTGCGGGGGCTTCGCTCGTTCTGCTCTGCGAGAGGCCGCCCGCGTGCTTGCGGGCGACCTCCTCATGCGCTCCTGGAGCTAGCTGCTCATCTGATGCAGATGGCGTACGCGGTGCCGGTGCGCGTCTGCGACTGGCTCGAACCCCACTCGATCCGCCAGCCGGTCGGCACCTGGCCGCTCGTGGTGATCTCGGCGTTCGACGCGTCGACCAGGTAGGCCTCGTCGACGTTGTCGCCGACGACGCTGCCACCGCCGCCGATCGCGATGTATCCGGTCGCGCATCTGGCCGTCAGGTCGCCTCTTCTGGCGGACTGCGTCGCGACGACCGTGGTCGCGCTGGAGACGGCCGAGGCGCCGGTCGCGCCGGTCGCGCCGGTATCGCCTCTGGCGCCCGGGGCACCCTGTGGGCCGGTCTCGCCTCTCGGGCCTGCCGGACCCTCGGGGCCGGCCTCGCCCTGTGCGCCGGTCTCGCCTGTGGGGCCAGCCGGACCCTGCGGGCCGACTTCGCCTTGGGCGCCGGCCGCACCGGTCTCGCCCTGCGGGCCCTGGGGACCCTGCGGGCCGGTCTCGCCCTGGGCGCCCTGCGCGCCGGTCGCGCCGGTCTCGCCCTGAGCGCCTTGGGCGCCGGCGGCGCCGGCCTCGCCCTGGGTGCCCTGGGCGCCGGCGGCGCCGGTGTCGCCCTGTGCGCCCGCGGCGCCGGTGTCGCCCTTCTCGCCCTGGATGCCCTGGGGACCCTGCGGCCCGGCGGGGCCCTGCTCGCCCTGGATACCCTGGGCGCCGGTCGCGCCGGCAGCGCCGGTCTCGCCGGTGTCGCCCTTCTCGCCCTGGATGCCCTGGGCGCCGGCAGCGCCGGTCTCGCCGGTGTCGCCCTTCTCGCCCTGGATGCCCTGGGCGCCGGCAGCGCCGGTCTCGCCGGTGTCGCCCTTCTCGCCCTGGATGCCCTGGGCGCCGGCAGCGCCGGTCTCGCCGGTGTCGCCCTTCTCGCCCTGGATGCCCTGGGCGCCGGCGGCGCCGGTCTCACCCTGCGCGCCCTGGGCGCCGGCAGCGCCGGTATCGCCGACGTCGCCCTTGTCGCCCTTCTCGCCCTGGATGCCCTGGGCACCGGTCGCGCCGGTGTCGCCCTTGTCACCCTTGTCGCCCTTGTCGACGGCTCTGCCGTCGAGGCCGTCTCTACCGTTGGTCCCGTTGGCGCCGTCTCTGCCGTTGGTCCCGTTCGCGCCGTCTCTGCCGGCCGTGCCGGTGTCGCCCTTCGGGCCCTGAGGACCGGCGGGGCCCTGCGGGCCAGCGGGGCCGACGGGGCCGATCGGGCCGGCGGGGCCGGCGGGGCCTCTGTCGCCCTTCGAGCCCTTGTCGCCCTTCGCACCCTTGGTCTGGGAGACGCCCTTGACGCCGCCTCTGCCTCTGGTGCTTCTTCTGGTCGATCTCGTCGCGCTGGTCTGCGCAGCGTCCGACGCCGCGAGCGCGCCGGAAGGCGCGATCACACCGGTGGTCCCTGCCAGAAGCACCGCGAGGATGGTTGCTTCCCTACGTCCGATCCCCTTCATGTGTTCCTTCCGTGCTGGGGGCGGACGGGAACTCAGCGACCGAGCCCCGGTGGCGGGGTCGCTGGGCCAACAGCTCGCGTGCGCCCTCTCTGTCACGAGAGGAGGCCGGTGGGCGTCGGTTGCGGCGACGCCGGGCGGTCCCCTCGGGGCGGCGATGGTACACAAACCGGATGGAGCTATCGGCAGGTTTGGGCAACTCTTGAATGGCATTTTGGGTTCATAACCCCGCATTTAGAGCGTCTATGCGCCAACTTTGGAAGGTGAGGTTTGGTTTGCCGCGACGGCGAGCACCAGCGCCTGGCTATACTGCCGACGCTCTTGATTGAGGAGCGGCCTGTCGCCCTGCGCACGGACGTCGCACACGCTCGCCGCGAACGGAGGATCACGGATGACACCAGTCGAAGCCCCGCCGTCACAGCCGTCGCCGGATCCCGCGCCCGCCGCTCCGCGTCGCCGCGCCGCGCTCACGATCGCGATCGCGGTCGTGGTCGTCGCGCTCGTCGTCGCGGCGGTCGCGCTGTTCGCCGGCGGCGATGACGACGACACCCCGCCGCGCGCGCCGGCGTCGGCGGCGACGCCGGCCCGACTCGCCACCGTCGCGGCCGGGGCCGGTCATCCCGTCTACTGGGCCGGCGCGCGCGACGCGACGACCTACGAGCTGACGAGAACGAGCGACGGTCGCATCTTCGTGCGCTACCTGCCGGAGGGCGTCGCCGTCGGCGATCCCGCGGCCGACTACCTGACGGTCGCCAGCTATCCGCAGAGATCGGCGTACGCCGCCCTGCTGGCGACGGCGAGAAGAAAGGGCGCGAGCACCGTCGCGGTGCCCGGTGGCGGCCGCGGCTACCAGGACCCGGATCGTGCCACCAGCGCCTACGTCGCCTTCCCCGGCTCCGACGTCCAGGTCGAGGTCTTCGACCCGGCCGCCGGAGCGGCGCTGAGAGCGGTGCAGGCCGGCGCGATCGTCCCGGTCGACGCGGGCGCCGCCCGCTCCAGCGAGCCGCGTGCGGCGACGCCCGCGCAGCTGGCGGCCGCCGGCAGAGCGCACGGTCACCCCGTCTACTGGGCCGGCCCGGTGGACGGAGCGACCTATGAGCTGACCGAGGCGAGCGACGGTCGGGTCTACGTCCGCTACCTGAGCGGCGGCGCCGCGGTCGGCGACGCCGGCGACGATCACCTGACCGTCGGCACGTACCCGCAGCCCGACGCGCTCGGCGAGCTGCGCAGAGCGGCCGCGGCGAGCGGAGCGGAGACCTTCGCGGTCGATGGCGGCACGGCCTTCGCCGATCCCGCCCATCCCGGCAGCGTCTACGTCGCCTACCGCGACTCGGGCGTGCAGGTCGAGGTCTACGACCCGCTGCCGGGCCGCGCGAGAGCGCTGCTGACCGGCGGCGACGTCGTCCCGGCCGGCTGAGGCCGCGCGAGCGGTGAGCGGCGCCCGCCGCTCACCCCGCCGCCTTGATCGCCTTCCTGCAGCGGCGCTCCAGCACGTGGGCAGCGAGCCAGAAGCGTCTGAAGGCCGGGTTGCTCGTCTGTCTGTGGTGGTAGCGGTAGTAGATCTGCTGGGCGATGCCGGCGAGGCGGAACATGCCGAAGACCTCGTAGAACGGCCAGTCGCCGGGAGAGAGACCGGTCGCGGCGCAGTAGCGCTCGACGATCTCGCGGCGGGTCGGCATGCCCGGCAGGTTCGACGGCTGTCTGCGGAACTGCTGCGCGCCGCGGCCGTCGCCGGGCTCGATCCAGTACGCGAGCGAGCTGCCAAGGTCCATCAGCGGATCGCCGAGCGTCGCCAGCTCCCAGTCGAGCACGCCGCGCACGGTCAGCGGGTCGGCCGCGTCGAGGACGATGTTGTCGAGGCGGAAGTCGTTGTGGATCAGGCAGATCCGCACGTCGTCGGGGCGGCGCTCGCGCAGCCACGCGATCACGCCTGCGAACGACGGCACGTTCCACGTCTTCGCGCGCGTATAGCGCTGCGCCCAGCCTTCGACCTGGCGCTCGACGTAGCCGGCGCCGCGGCCGAGGCCGCCGAGGCCGGCCGCCATCGGGTCGACCGCGTGCAGCTCGACGAGCAGGTCGACGAACCGCTCCCCGAGCGCGCGCATCAGCGCCGGGTCGGTGCCGACCTCCGGCGGCATCGAGGTGCGCGGGATCACGCCCCGCACCCGCTCCATCACGTAGAAGTCGGCGCCGAGCACCGCCTCGTCGGTGCAGAGGGCGAGCACCTGCGGCACGTAGGGGAAGACCGGCTTCAGCGCCGCCTGGATGCGGTGCTCGCGCGCCATGTCGTGCGCCGAGCTGGCCTTCGTCCCGGCCGGCGGCCGCCGCAGGATCAGGTCGCGGTCGGCGTAGCGCAGCAGGTACGTCAGGTTCGACGCGCCGCCGGCGAACTGGCGCACCTGCGGGAGGCCGGGCGGCAGCGGCTCCGCCGCCGCGCCCGGACCCGCGCCGTCGCCGGTCGCGCCGCGCAGCCAGCCGTCGACCGCCGCGACGTCGAAGGCGTCCTCGGCGCGGACCTCGCGATCCTCAGCGCGGGCCGTCACAGCAGCGGAGCCTCCTCGCCGCGCTGTCTGCGCAGCTCGCGCCGCGCGATCGACAGCTTGTGGACCTCGTCGGGCCCGTCGGCGAGCCGCAGCGTGCGCATGTGCGCGTACATGTACGCCAGCGGCGTGTCGTCGGAGACGCCGGCGCCGCCGTGGACCTGGATCGCGCGGTCGATGATCTTCAGCGCGATGTTCGGCGCGGCGACCTTGATCGCCGCGACCTCGACGCGCGCGTTCTTGCCGCCGACGCGGTCGACCAGCCAGGCGGTCTTGAAGACCATCAGGCGCAGCATCTCCAGCTCGATCCGCGCTTCCGCGATCCAGTCGCGGATGTTGGAGCGGGTCGAGACCGGCTTGCCGAACGTCTCCCGCGCGTCCGCGCGCGCACACATCAGCTCCAGCGCCCGCTCGGCCGCGCCGATCGCGCGCATGCAGTGATGGATGCGGCCGGGGCCGAGCCGCGCCTGCGCGATCAGGAAGCCGGCGCCCGGCTGCGCGATCACGTTCTCGGCCGGCACGCGCACGCCGGTGAATCTCAGCTCCGCGTGGCCCTCGGTGTCGTGGTAGCCGAAGACCGGCAGCGAGCGGACGATCTCCAGCCCCGGCGTGTCGAGCGGGACGAGCACCATCGACTGCTGCGCGTAGACGTGCGCGTCGGGGTCGGTCTTGCCCATCACGATCAGGATTCTGCATCTGGGGTGCATCACCCCGGTCGTCCACCACTTGCGGCCGTTGAGGACCAGCTCGTCGCCGTCGCGGACCATGCTCAGCTGCACGTTGGTCGCGTCGGAGGAGGCGACGTCGGGCTCGGTCATCGCGAAGCCGGAGCGGATCTCGCCGTCGAGCAGCGGCTGCAGCCAGCGCGCCTTCTGCTCCTCGCTGCCGAACTGGTGCAGCACCTCCATGTTGCCGGTGTCGGGCGCCGAGCAGTTGCTCGCCTCGGCCGCGATCGTCGTGCGGCCCATGATCTCCGCCAGCGGCGCGTACTCGAGGTAGGTGAGGCCGGGCCCGTGCGCGGGATCCGGCAGGAAGAGGTTCCAGAGCCCGCGGCTGCGCGCCTCCTCCTTCAGCTCCTCCAGCACGGGCGGCTGGATGTGCGGCGTCGGCGAGGAGCGCACCTGCTCCATCCAGACCTGCTCGGCGGGATAGACCCGCTCGTCCATGAACGCCTGCAGTCGCTGCTGGAAGTCCTTGGCGCGGTCGCTCAGCTCGAAGTCCATCGGCGCTGCTCCTCCTCGGTCGGCGGGGTGGGGAAGCCGGCGGCGATCGCGGTCATGGCGCGGCGCGCCTCCGGGATCGGCGCGGCCATGAAGACGTGGAACATGCCCGGGTACTCGACGTGCTCGAGCGCGTGGCCGGCGGCGTCGGCGGCGCGCGCGAAGCGGCGCGCGTCCGGCAGCAGGATGTCGTGGGTGCCGATGTGGGTCGAGATCGGCGCGAGCCCGGCGAGGTCGGCGTGCAGCGGGCTGACGAGCGGGTCCTCGAGCGAGCGCTCGCCGGCCCACAGCCGGCCGGCCTCCGCGAGCCCGACGGCGGCGAGCATCGGGTCGCGCGCCGACAGCGGGTCGATCTCCGCGGCATTCGACATCGAGACGTCGAGCCAGGGGGAGAGCAGCGCGATCCGCGCCGGCTGCGGCAACCCCTCGGCGCGCGCCAGCTGCGCGAGCGCGAGCGCCAGCCCGCCGCCGGCCGAGTCGCCCATCACGACGATCCGCTCGGCGGCGCTGCGCTCCAGCAGGTCGCGGTAGTGGGCGAGCACGAAGGGGAAGGCGTCGTCACAGTTGTGCAGCGGCGCCAGCGGGTAGAGCGGCACCGTCGCCGCGACGCCGAACCGGCGCGCCAGCTGCCCGACCAGCCACCAGTGCGGCGCGATCGCGTGGGAGACGTAGGCGCCGCCGTGGAGGTAGAGGACCTGCACCGGCGCGTTCGCCGCCGGTCGCGGCGCGCTCCGCGCGGCGACCGTCCAGAACGGCGCGCCGTGCGCCTCGCCGCGCCGCACCGCGTGGGTGCGGCGCATCTGCCGCGGCGGCCCGCAGCGCTCCGGCGCGCGCGGGTCGGGCAGGCCCGCGAGGAACCGCTCGCGCTCCTCCAGCCGCCGGCGTCGTCGCTGCGCGCGGAGGTAGGCGACGACCGCGCGGCTGCGCAGGCTCGGTGGCGCGACCGCGGCCACCGTCAGACCGCTCGCAGCTCCAACACGACCTTGCCGGTCGCGCGGCGACCCTCCAGCAGCTCCAGCGCGTCGGCGGCCTGCTCCAGCGGCAGGCGCGCGCCGATCAGCGGCGCGACGACGCCCTGCTCGATCAGCGCGTGCAGCTCGCCGCCGATCCGCTGGTTGACCTCGGTGTGCTTGAGCACGTACGCGCCCCATCCGGCGCCGACGACGCTGACGTTGTTGAGCAGCAGGCGGTTGACTCTGACCTCGGGGATCGAGCCGCCGGTGAAGCCGACGACGACCAGCCGCCCGTCCTCGTTGAGGCTCCGCAGCGAGTCGGTGAAGCGGTCGCCGCCGACCGGGTCGAGCACGACGTTGGCGCCGCCCAGCTCCTTGACGGCGTCCTTCCAGGGACCGTCGGCGCGGACCACCTCGTCGGCGCCGGCCGCGCGCGCGACCTGCGCCTTTTCGTCGCTGGAGACGACGGCGATCGTGCGTGCGCCGAGCCCTCTGGCGACCTGCAGCGCGGCGGTGCCGACGCCGCCGGCGGCGCCGTGCACGAGCACCGTCTCGCCGGCCTCCAGGCGCCCGCGCAACCTCAGCGCGAACCAGGCCGTGTGGTAGTTGAGGATCAGCGCGGCGCCCTGCGCGAAGTCGAGCCGATCCGGCAGCGGAAAGGTCAGGAAGGCCGGCGCGACGGCGACCTCGGCCCAGCCGCCGAGCATCGGGAAGGCGGCGACGCGGTCGCCGGCCTTGACGTGCGCGCCGGCTGGCGCGCTGCGCACGATCCCCGCGACCTCGCTGCCGGGCACGAACGGCAGCGGCGGTCTGACCTGGTAGAGGCCGCGCGTCTGCAGCAGCTCGGGGAAGGAGACGCCGGTCGCGTGCACGTCGACGACGACGCCATCCTCGCCGCCGGTGAGGAAGTGCTGCGGCGCCGGCTCCGGCAGGTCGGCGAGCTGGAGCGCGCCGCGCGGGCCGCTCAGCTCGGTGATCTGAAGCGCCTTCACGGTGCGACCTCCTCCTCGGCGGGCGCTGTCCGCGGCCCGGGGATGTTGCGGAACTGGAAGGGCGCCGGCTCGCGCCCGATCTGCACGAACCAGCACTCGCCGCTCTCTCTACCCGCGAACAGCCGCAGCGCCGCGTCGGCGACGATCTGCGGGTCGAGCAGCTCGAAGCCGGCGCCGCGCAGGCCCTCTCTGACGTGCGCGATCAGCGGCGTCTCGGCGAAGGTCGGGCAGACGGCGTTGAAGCGGATCCCGTCGGCGGCCAGCAGCGGCCCGAGCGAGCGCGTCAGCCCGACGACCGCGTGCTTGTTGGCGGCGTAGATCGCGTCGAGCGGGACGGCGGTGAGGCCGGCGAGCGAGGCGGTCGCGACGATCGCGCCGCCGCCGCGCGCCTTCAGCGCCGGCAGGGCGGCCTGCGTGCCGAAGACGACGCCGTCGAGGTTGACGCCCATCGCGCGGCGGTAGCGCGCGAGGTCGAAGCCCTCGCCGATCATCGTGTCGCTGGTGACGCCGGCGTTGAGGAAGACGAGGTCGAGCCCGCCGGCGTGCTCCTGCGTGAAGGCGACCATCGCGTGGTTGGCATCCAGGTCGCTGACATCGGTCGCGAGCGCGTGGCCGCCGATCTCGCGCGCGACGCGCTCGGCGCCGTCGCCGTCGATGTCCGCGACGACGACCTCGGCGCCGGCCTCCGCGAGCGCGAGCGCGGTCAGCCGCCCGATCCCACTGGCCCCGCCGGTCACGAGCGCGACCTTGTCGCGCAGGTCTGTCGATGGATCGGTCACGTCGCTCCTCCGGTCGTCCCCGCCGGGCTCCTGAGCACGGCGCGGATCAGGTTCGCAGCAGGCTCGGCCAAGTGCGCCAGCTGGGCGGCCCGGCCGCGCTCGGCAGCGTCGAGCACCAGCTCGTTGATGCCGCCGACGACCGCGGTCGCGAGCGCAGGGGAGATCGGCCGCAGCGACGGCTCGTCGCGGCGCAGCTCGGCGCACAGCGTCACGAGCTGGCCGGCGAAGCGCTCGATCGTCGCGCGCCGCCGCTCCAGCGCGCGCGGCCCGGCGCCGAGGATCTCGACGAGGAAGGTGCGCGTCAGCTCCGGCCGCGCCGCCATCGCCTCCAGGTAGGCGACGACGACCAGCTCGACGCGCTGCTCCCACGAGCGCCCGGCGGCCGCCTCGGCAGCGGCGGCCATCGCGCCGAGGACCTGCTCGGAGCCGCTCTCGTAGGCGGCCAGGAAGCACGCTTCCTTGTCGTCGAACTGCTCGTAGAAGGTGCGCTTCGAGACGCGCGCGTGGCGCACGACGTCGGAGATCGTCGTCGCCGCGTAGCCCTTCTCGGCGACGGCGGCGTCGATCCCGCAGATGAGCCGCTCGCGCGCTCCCTCGATGGCAACCGGCGTGCCCACTGGTACTGAACGGTACCATCGCCGCCATGGTGACTGCGACGCTTGCCGACCAGCTCTCGCTGCCGAACGGCGCGGTGCTGCCCAATCGCATCGCGAAGGCGGCGATGAGCGAACAGCTGGGCGACCGCGCCAACCGGCCGACGGAAGACCTCGACCGGCTGTACGACCGCTGGGGGAGGGGCGGCTCCGGGCTCGTGATCACGGGCAACGTGATGGTCGACCGCCGCCACGTCGGCGAGCCGCGCAACGTCGTGATCGAGGACGATCGCGACCTGCCGGCGCTCAGACGCTGGGCAGCCGCCGGGCGCGCCGGCGGCGCCGCGCTGTGGGTCCAGGTCAACCATCCCGGCCGCCAGGCGATGCGGATCGCCGGTGCGAAACCGGTCGCACCGAGTGCCGTCGCGCCGAGAATCCCCGGCGCGGTCACCCCGCGGGCGCTCACCGGCAACGAGATCGAGGAGATCGTCGCGCGCTTCGCGCGCACCGCCGCGGTCGTGCGCGAGGCCGGCTTCGACGGCGTTCAGCTGCACGGCGCCCACGGCTACCTGATCTCGCAGTTCCTCTCCCCGCGCGCGAACGTGCGCGAGGACGACTGGGGCGGCGACCCCGAGCGTCGTCGCCGCTTCGTGCTGGAGGTGCTGCGCGCGACCCGCACCGCGGTCGGCGACGACTTCCCCGTCGCGATCAAGCTCAACTCGGCCGACTTCCAGCGCGGCGGCTTCAGCGAGGAGGAGTCGGTCGACGTCGTCGTCGCGCTCGCGGAGGCCGGCATCGACCTCGTCGAGATCAGCGGCGGGACCTACGAGGCGCCCGCGATGATGGGCCAGGCGCGGGCGCAGCCGCAGCGCGCCAGCACGGTCGCGCGCGAGGCCTACTTCCTCGACTACGCCGTGCGCGTGCGCGAGCGCGCGCCCCAGCTGCCGCTGATGGTGACCGGCGGCTTCCGCTCGCTCGCGGCGATGCAGGAGGCGCTCTCGGCCGGCGCCTGCGACGTGATCGGGATCGGCCGCCCGCTCGCGCTCCACCCGGACGCCGTCGCCGGCCTGCTCGACGGCTCGCGCACGCGCGTGGACGCCGGCAGCAGAGCGCTCGGCGTGCGCACGCTCGACAGCCTGATCGACCTCGTCTGGCACACCCGGCAGCTGCAGCGGATCGGTCGCGGCCGCGACCCATGGCCGCGCGAGCACGCCATCCACACGCTCGGCGCCTCGCTGCTCGCCAACGGCTGGAACGTGGCGCGCCGCCGCCGCGGGGGCTGAGCGGGCCGCTGGGGCAGAGGCCGGTCCCACCCGCCCCGCGTGCCGCCCGGCCGCGCGGGCATACTCGCTCGCATGAGCGAGACGATCGCGGTGACCGGCGCCAGCGGCGCGATCGGCGGGCGCGTCGCCGTCCAGCTCGCGCGCCGCGGCGCCGACCAGCGGCTGATCGTGCGCGACGCGCAGCGCGCACCGGACGTCGGCGCCCACGTCGCGGTCGTGCCGGGCGGTTACGGCGACGGCCCCGGACTGCGCGAGGCGCTCGCGGGCGCCGGCACGCTGCTGCTCGTCTCGGCGACCGAGGCGCGCGACCGTGTCGCCCAGCACCGCGCGGCCGTCGACGCCGCCCGCGCGGCCGGCGTCGGGCGGATCGTCTACCTGTCGTTCCTCGCCGCCGCCCCTGATGCGACCTTCACGTTCGCGCGCGACCACTTCGAGACCGAGCTGCACGTGCGCGCCAGCGGCGCCGCCTTCACCTTCCTGCGGCCGAGCCTCTACGCCGACCTCGTGCCCTCCTGGGTCGGTGCCGACGGCGTGATCCGCGGCCCGGCCGGCGACGGTCAGATCGCGTGGGTGACGCGCGACGACGTCGCCGCGGTCGCCGCCGAGGTGCTGCTCGCGGGCGGCGACCACGACGGCCGCACGTACGACCTGACGGGGCCGAGCACGATCACGCTCGCGGAGACGGCGGCGCTGCTCGGCGAACGCTCCGGTCGCTCGATCTCGTACGTGCCGGAGACGCTCGACGAGGCCCGTGCCTCGCGCGCCGGCAGTGGCGCGGAGGCATGGGAGATCGAAGGCTGGGTGACCTCCTACGCGGCGATCGCGACCGGTGAGATGGACGTCGTCAGCGGCGCTGTCGAGCAGGTCACGGGACGGTCACCGCAGGCGCTCGCGCAGTGGCTCGACGCCCATCCCGGCAGCTTCGCGGACGAGCAGTAGCGCTCCCCGCCCGGGCCGGATAGGCTCTGGTGAGGTCAGTAGTCAGACCTGTCGACCCCGTACGCGACGAGAAGTGGGGGCGAATCTCAAGCTCCCGGGCGTAACAGCCGAGGAATCCATAGAGTCCTCAGGAACTCAGTCTTCATGGAAGAACGCCTCCCGGATCAGCCCACATCGGACCGCGGTGCCCTTCGGCGCCGGCTCCGCAGTGCGCTGATCACGCTGACCGCGTTCACCGCCCTGTTGACCGCGCCGGCCGTCGCGCTCGCCGACGACGCGCCGCCGCAGCAGGCCGACCAGCCGACGATCGAGCAGCCTGCCGGCGATGCGCCGGTCGCCGCGGAGCCGTCGGCGACCGACACGATCCCGGCGGGAGAGCCCGCCGTCGAGGCGCCCGTCGCGGAGCCCGCCGTCGAGGCGCCCGCTCCGGAGCAGCCCGTCGGCGACACGCAGGTCTCGCCGACCGGCGAGATCCCGACGCCCGAGCCGACGACGGAGGAGCCGCCGGTCGAGACGCCCCCGGTCGAGCAGCCGCCCGTCGAGGAGCCCCCGGTCGAGACGCCGCCCGTCGAGACGCCCCCGGTCGAGCAGCCGCCCGTTGAGACGCCCCCGGTCGAGACGCCGCCCGTCGAGACGCCCCCGGTCGAGCAGCCGGCCGGCGAGCAGCCGGCGCCGGTCGAGCCCGCCCCGGTCGAGCCGGCGCCCGTCGAGGAGACGCCGACGGTCGAGGAGACCCCGGCCGACGACAAACCCGCCAGAGACAGCCGTCCGGCGCCCGCCGAGACCAACGCGACAGTGTCGCTGCCGAAGCCGGCGACCGGCTCGGGCGTTCTGCGGCCGGCGCTCACCGACGCTTCGCCGACCGCCGCGCCCGTCACCGAGGCGGCGACGCAGACGGTCGCGACGCCGCCCGCGCTCGATCCGGTCGTCTCCGCGCCGCTGCCGCTGCCCGGCTCCAGAAGAGCCGACGACCAGGACGAGGCCGCCGCGGACGCCGCCGCACGCAACGCCGCCGCCAAGCGGATCGTGCGCAAGACGCTCGTCAACCTCGGCATCGTGCCGGCGACGCCGGTCGCCGCGACCAGCCAGGTGACGCCGGCCACGGCCGACAGCCTGATCTGCGCGCCGGTCGTCGTCTCCGCCGCCGTGCCGACGCCCGACTCCTCCACGACGCGCCTGCAGGTCGCCAAGAGCGTCCGCAAGCAGCACGCCGAGGATCAGCCGAGCAGCGTCCGCGGCCCGCCCGTCGGCCCGTTCGACTCACCTTCCTCGCCGCTCAACGCGAGCGCCGCGGCCGCGGCCGGCAACGGCTCCGCGGCCGGCATCAGCTTCTTCGCCGTTCTCGTCGGTTCGGTCAGCGCGCAGCTCGCGCAGGCCGAGGCCGTCGCGCCGCCGTGCTCCTTCGCGAGCAACTCGGCGACGCCGACCTCCGACGACTCCGCGCGCGCTCCACCCATCGCCTGAGTGACCCCACGAAGCCGCCCCGCCCGGGTGCCGGCTCGACGTCAACTCAGGACACAAGGAGCACTGCCATGGTCGTCGCCAACGACCACATTCACCGCCTCACCACCAGCCGCAGAGACCGCATCACCCGTTCCTCGCGCGTGCGCCTGCTCGCCAAGCAGGTCGCCGCGGGCGAGTACAGAGTCGATCCCGAGAAGCTCGCCGACGTGCTCGTCGAGCGCGCGCAGTTCCATCAGCGCGTGAAGGCCGACCTGCTCGCGCAGCGTTCGGCGTCGGAGCTGTGATCCCGGCGCCGGCGTGCGCCGGCGCACGCCTCACCCGCGCCCGTGCGGCCTGACGATCAGGGCAGGCCATGCGGGCGCGGCGATGCGCGCCGCTACGATGGAGGCAGATGCGGCGACGTTCGATGTTCGTGAGATCCGCGCTGATCGTCGCCGCCACGGCAGCGTTCGGCGCAACCCCGGCGATCGCGGCCGGGCAGCTCCAGGGGACGCTCGCCGTGCAGGCGATCGCGCCCCCGACCGCTGACCTGCAACCGGTCTCCGTGACCGCGCAGGCGACGATCTCCAACGTCTGTGACGGCGCCACCTTCTGCGGCTACGCCCCGAAGGTCACGACGATCGCGGCGACCGCCCAGTGCTCGCCGCAGGCGACCTCCTCCAGCTGGGCCGGCGACGCCCTCAGCGACGCGCAGGGCCGCAGACCGCAGTCGTTCACGGCCACGTGGCAGGAGCGGCCGTGGATCTACGCGGGCCCCAAGCGGGCCTGCCTCTACGCCTTCGACGGCAGCAGCGACGTGCTCGTCGCCGAGACGACCTACACCGTTCCCGGCGTCCCCTCGCCGACGCCGCTGAGACCTGACCCGACCGGCGCCGACCTGATCAGAACCGCGATCCCGCGCTCGGTCGGCGTGCGCCGCGCCTACGGCTACCGGCTCAGCAGCGCCAACGTTCCGCGCGCGGTCGGCGCCAAGCGCTTCGCGGTGCTCGCGCGCACGGCGGCGAAGCGCTGGGGTCTGCGCGAGGTCGGCACGACCCGCGCCGCGCCGCGCTCCGGTGACGGCCGCGACACTGTCGGCTTCGCGCGCGACGTGCCGAGAGTGGCGCTCGGGGTCACCAGAATCCGCTCGGTCCGCTACTACCGCCGCGTCGGCGGCGTCACGCGCATCGTGAGAGAGCGCGTCGTCGAGCGCGACCTCAGCCTCGCGGTCGGCGTCGCCTGGCATGTCGGCCCTGGCGCGCCGCCATCCGACAAGGTCGACCTGCAGACGGTGGTCGTCCATGAGCTCGGCCACTACGCCGGCAACGGCCACGTGCGCGACTGCGCCAACAGCCCGATGTGGACCGGCCTGCGGCCCGGCGAGTGGTGGTACAGCCGCAGCGACTGGTTCCAGTTCGGCTGCAGCAACGCGCCCGGCGCGACCGCGACGCCGACGGCAGCGACCAGCTCGCTGCGCTCGGTCCCGGGCGCCGGCGACGCCCGTCCGCTGCTGGTGCAGCGGACGGTGCGCAAGGTCTTCCTCGACTGAGGCCGCCGCGCGGCGGCCTCAGCGGCGCGGCGTGGCGCTCAGACCCGCCCGGCGGCGACGGCGGCCTGCTCGGCCTGCTCCAGCTGCTCCTCGACGAGCGCGAGGCCGGCATCCCAGAAGCCCGGGTCGGTCAGGTCGAGGCCGACCAGCCTGCCCAGCTCCTCCGGCGCCAGCGAGCCGCCGGCCGACAGCATCTTGAGGTAGTCGGGCACGAACGACGCGCCCTCCTGCTCGTAGCGACGGTAGACCGACAACGCCAGCAGCTGCCCGTAGGCGTACGCGTAGACGTAGCCCGGCGTGTTGATGAAGTGGGGGATGTAGGACCACCACGTCTTGTAGCCGTCGGTGATCTCGACGGCGTCGCCGAACAGCTCCTCCTGCGTCTTCTCCCACAGCGCGCCGAACTGCTCGACCGGCAGCTCGCCCTGTTCGCGGCGGGCGGTGTGGATCTCCTGCTCGAAGTTGTGCATCGCCGTCTGGCGGAAGACGGTCGCGATCGCGCCCTCGATCGACTCAGACAGCAGCGACAGCCGCGAGGCCGGCGTCGCGGCGGCGTCGAGCAGCCGGCCGAAGACGAGCGTCTCGCCGAAGACTGACGCCGTCTCCGCGAGCGTCAGCGGCGTGCTCTGGTGGAAGACGCCCTGCGGCGCCGCGAGCGCCGCGTGGACGCCGTGGCCGAGCTCGTGCGCGAGCGTCAGCACGTCGCGGCGGCGGGCGGTGTAGTTCAACAGCACGTAGGGGTGGGCTGACGGCACGGTGTAGGAGCAGAACGCCCCGCCGCGCTTGCCGGGCCGCACCGGCGCGTCGATCCACTGCTCGTCGAAGAACCGTCTCGCGAGCGCGCCGAGGTCAGGCGTGAAGGAGCCGTAGGCGTCGAGCACCAGCTCGCGCGCCTCGCTCCAGGTGAAGCGCTCGTCGGTGTCGGAGACGGTCGCCGCGCGGTCGTAGTCGGCGAGCTTGTCGACGCCGAGCAGTCTCGCCTTCAGCTTGTACCAGCGCTGCGGCACGTCGAAGCGGTTGCGCACGGCGGTGACGAGCGCCTGGACCGACTCGTCGCTGGCCTCGTTGGCGAGGTTGCGCGCGGTCAGCCAGTTGGGGTAGCTGCGCAGGCGGTCGTCGACGGCCTTGTCATGCAGCAGCGTGTTGAAGATGTAGGCGCGCGTGCGCAGGCCCGGCTTGAGCGCCTCCGTGACGGCCTCGGCGGCGCCGCGGCGCTCATCGCGGTCGGGGCCCGACAGCAGCGCCAGCGCCTGCTCCAGCGAGACCTTCTCCTCCTGCGCCGGCAGCTGCACCTCCAGTGCCGACATCAGCTCGGCGAACAGGCGCGTCCACGCGCTCGCGCCGCTGATCCCCTTCTCCGCGAGGATCCGCTCCTCCGGCTCGGTCAGCAGGTAGGGGCGGTAGCGTCGCTCGGTGCGCAGGTAGTGGGCGAAGAACTCGTTGCCCTCGCCGCTCAGCAGCTCCTCGGCACGCTCGTCGGGCAGTTCGGCCCACTCCAGCTCGAAGAACAGCAGCGAGGTCTGGATCGCCGTCGCGCGCTCCTGCACGTGCTGGAGCAGCGCGCCGATCGCCGGATCGGCGGTGTCGACGGCGAAGCGCAGCGAGGCGTACGAGCCGGCGCGGCCGACGAGGTCGTGCAGCTCGGCCAGCTCGGTCATCGCGGCGCGCAGGCCGGCGGCGTCGAGCTCAGACAGTCTGCCGGCGTAGCGGGCGGCGAACGCCTCGGCACGCTCGGCGCCTTGCGCGAGCAGGCTGCGAACGCCCTCCTCGCCCTGTCCGTCGACGAGCGGGTCGAGGTTCCAAGCGACGCCGGCGACCTCGTCGTCCGCGGGCTCCTGGTTGGTGGCGGCAAGGGTCGTCATCGGCTCAGCTTAGAACCTGCTCCAAAAGCCCGCCGGCGAGCCTGCAATCTCGCGTGCAGGGGCAGGGGCGACGGCCGTTGCGGCGGCGCCCGCCGCGGCGATCTGCGATTCTGTCCGCTCAGACAGACGCATATCGCCGAGTTCCTGTCGTCCTGGACGACGGGGAGCGGGGGACCCACTCGGGCCGGATCCGTCCGGCCCACGGGGCGAATCGCCACCAGCCACTCCGCCATCGGAGGGCTTCGGAGGCGTAGCGCATCTTTCAGCGCGAGCCCGTCAGCTCACCTCGTAGGCATCGAAAGAGACCACATGGAGGTTCCATGCCTGCGACCTGTCCCGACGTGGACGCTGACGACCTTTCCCGCGGCGAGCGCTTCGAGCGCTCGCGAGAACGCTCGCACGCGCGGCGCCTGCTGGCGCTGCGCCGCCGACGCCGTCAGCGCGGCTCGCGCAGCCTCGCGGTCGTGCTGGCCGCGGCGCTGACGATCGGCAGCGGCGGCGCCTTCGCGGCGACGGCCGGCGACGGCGGCGGCTCCAGCGGCGTGCTCAAGCGCGGCAGCAGCGGGCCGGTCGTCGTGCAGTTGCAACAGAAGCTCGGGATCCCGGCCGACGGCGCCTTCGGGCCGCAGACGGAGAAGGCGGTGCGCCGCTATCAGGGTTCCAAGGGCCTCGAGGTCGACGGCGTCGTCGGCTCCCAGACGGCGCAGTCACTCGGGATCAGCCTCGCGACCGCGAAGGCGCAGTCGCTGCGCAGCAGCGGGGGCGGGGGCGGGGGAGGCGGCAACGTCAAGCTGCCGGCGATCCTCGACTCGATCGCGCAGTGCGAGTCCGGCGGCGACCCGCGCGCGATCTCGTCCGACGGGACCTACCGCGGCAAGTACCAGTTCGACCGCTCGACGTGGGCGTCGTACGGCCCCGCCGGCGATCCGGCGCGCGCCTCCGAGGCCGAGCAGGACCGTCGCGCGCTGAAGCTCTACAAGGCCCGCGGCACGTCGCCGTGGCCCAACTGCGCATAGCTCGCCCGTCGAGCTAGTCGATCCCCGGGGCGCTCGCGGGCGGGTCGCCCCGGAGGATCCAGGCGCCGTCGTCGCGGCGCTCGACGACTCTGCGCCGCGTCAGGTCCGACAGCGCCGTCGTCACCGACGGCCGTTGAGCCCCGATCAGCCGGCCGAGCACCTGATGGGTCAGCGGCAGCTCCAGCACGACGCCGTCGGGGCTGACGCGACCCCAGCGGTCGGCGAGGCCCCAGAAGAGCAGCTCCAGACGGGCGTCGACGCGCGTCAGGTGGCTCGTCGCCTGCGATGTCGCCAGCTCGGCGGAGCGCCGCACCGCGCGCGCCGCGACGGCGCTGACGAGCTCCGGCCAGCGGCCGAGGATCGCGGTGATGCGACGGTCGAGCACCGCGAGGCGGACCGGCTGCAGCGCCGTCCAGACGACGTCGGGGCGGACCGTCACGACCTCGCGCTCCCAGTCCCACGGCCGCAGCAGGTCGCCGCGGCCGAGCAGCTCGGTGCAGGCGGCGCGCGCGAAGGTGACGTCCCGCATCAGCAGCCCGTCGAGCACGAGCAGGCCGAAATGGCCGCTGCCGCCGTCGGCCGGCCTGGTCGGTTCCCAGATCCCGGGCGCGACCGTCTCGACCGCAGCGATCGCGTGGCGCGTGGCGAGCTGCAGGCTCGTCGGATCGAGCCCGGCAGCAAGCTCGGGGTCCTCCTCGAGGACCCGTACGAAGGCGTTCCCGCTCGACATCGGGAAACAGCGTATTGGCGTACGGACAACACTGCCACAGCGAACCGTCTTGACGTGGCGTCTGACAGTGCGTCAGAAATCAGTGCGTGGGCGCGCGTGGTGGAACGTGGTTCCGGGCGCGCCCGCTCCGAACGGGGCTCTCAGGCGCGCGAGGCCAGGCGTGCGCGCAGACGCTCGCCGCCGTCGGCGACCGCTTCGACGTCGAGCTCGTCGGTGAGACGCTCCAGCAGGCAGCCGAGCCCGGGCAGCTCGGTGTCGCGCACGAGCTGCTGCGCGCCGCCCAGCACGAGCGGCCCGATCAGGAGGTCGAAGCCCTGCTCGTGCTCGTCGATCGCGATCTGCGCGTTGCCGCTGCCGTCGAAGGCGTGCGCGCCGGCGGCGCCGGCGATCGCGTCGCTGACGATCTGCGCGTCGGAGAGGCGGTCGATCGAGAAGTCCGCGCGGGCGGCGACGAGCGAGACGACACGGCCGAGCACGGCGGCCGAGTGGTCGCCGGGGGCAAGCGTCAGCGCGACCCCCTGCGGCGGCGCGACGGCGTCGCGTGAGAGCTGCACGAGCAGCGGCGGCGCCTCCTCCTCGAGGTCGAGGTCGAACGCCATCTTCACCTCGGTGCCATGGCGGCCGCCGGCGATCCCGAACTCGTCCGACAGCGAGGCGATCAGCGCCAGGCCGAAGCCGAGCGGCGGACCGTCGCCCTCGGAGGGCAGCGGTCGCAGGCCGTGGCCGCGGTCGCGCACCGACACCACGAGCCGGTCGTGCTCGACCGACATCGCCACGTCGAGCGGGCCGTCGTGGTTCTCGTAGGCGTGCACGACGGCGTTGGTGCACGCCTCCGTGATCGCGATCTTCATGTCGGCGGCGCGCGCCGGGTCGATCCGCAGGCTGTCGGCGAGGCCGGCCAGCGCCTGTCGCACGAGCGCGACGTTGGCAGGGACCGCGGGCAGGCTGAAGCGGACGTCTGGACCCCCGCCTCCGGCGGCGGGTGGAGACGTGCTTCCCGTCGCCGTAGAGGTGCTGGTGCCTTCGCTCACGTCATCACCCCGTATGAGCGCTGGCGCGCATCGTCAAACCTGCATGTCAGGAGAAGCTGTCGGATCTCCAACCGCTGACGCAGATTTGATGACGGCGCCGTCACGGCGGCCCAGTGTAGTGATCCTGCGCGCGCGACCCTGACACCGCAGGTCGATCGCGTAGCATCGCCGGCCGTGGAGATCACCGGACCGACCCTCACGCTGCGCTTCGCGACCGCCGACGACGCCCCGGCGCTGTTCGAGCTGGCGAGCGATCCGCAGGTCACCAGATACTTCTCCTGGGGCCCGTACACGAGCATCGAGCAGCCGCTCGCCTACATCGACCGGCTCGCCGCCCAGCGCGAACAGGGCGAGCAGCTCGACGTGCTCGTCGTCCACCACGAGGCGGGACCGATCGGCGTCACCGGCCTGGTCGAGTTCTCGCACCGCGACCGGCGCGCGATCGTCGGCTCGTGGCTCGGCCGCGCGTGGTGGGGCAGCGGCGCGAACACGGAGGCGAAGGCGCTGATCGCGCGACTCGCCTTCGAGCACCTCGGGCTCGACCGCGTCGGCGCCTATGCCGACGTCGACAACGCGCGCTCGCAGGCGGCGCTGGCGAAGGTCGGCTTCGTGCGCGAAGGCGTCCTGCGCAGCTGGCATCGCCACGGCGACACCGTCCACGACGTGTGGATGTACGGCCTGCTCAGAGACGACTTCGCGCGCTCGCCGCTGGCGGCGATCCCCGGCGAGCTGCGCGGGGATCTGCCGCCTGCGTTCGTCGTCGTTCAGCCGCCGAAGGGCGAGGGGCCGGGCGCCGGCGCGGCCGGGGCCGGCGGCGTGGCCGCGTCGCCGTCGTCAGCCGACAGCGGCGGGTAGGTCTCGGTCACCAGCAGGTGGTACGCGTTGCCGCGCTGGATGTAGGCGACGCCCATCTTCTGCACGTCCCAGAGGCCCTTCGGCGCCTTGCCGGTGATCACGACCACGACCCACAGCAGGATCCCGACGATCTCGACGAGGATGTTGAAGAGGTAGATCATGATCAGCACCGGGATCACGAGGATGATCCGGAACAGCGTCTTGACGCGGCTGTACTCCGCCTGCGCCTCGGGCACGATCAGCCGGATCGGATAGTCCGGGTGGTCGTCCCCGTCGAACGGCGGGAAGACGTCGGTCATCAGCCAGAACCATCCGTTCAAGCGAGTGCTGAAGCGGAGGTACTTCGCGACCAGGTCGTAGGCGAACTCCGGATAACGACCGGTGAAGACGATCGAGAACCACCCGACGATGACGCCTATGAAGGCGGCCAGGCCCCAGACGATCGACATCAGGAACCACGGGATCGCGACGATGATCCGGAAGAACGTCGTCAGCCGGCTCTGCTGCTCTCTGTAGTCGGCCTGGAACAGAACTGGGTACGCCATGTGGGGGAGCCTCCTGAGGGGCCGGTGCGGATTGGAACGTCTCGGTCTCGTCATCGGAGTTCCGTTAGACGTTCTTTAGGCGCCGTATCGAACCACTGACGGCGGCGGAAGATGTGAAGAAACGCACGAGCGGCCCCGGCGGCGCCGCCCGGCCCTGTCAGCTGCGGCGCGCTTCCCAGCTGAAGCCGCGGATCGCGAGCACCACGCCGGCGACCGTCCAGGCGACGATCACGCCGACCGAGGCCATCTGGTCGCCGATCCCCTCGCCGGTCACCATCGCGGCCGAGAGGCCGTCGATCAGGTGCGTCAGCGGCAGCGCCTGCGCGATCCCGGAGAGGAAGGCCGGCACGTTGTCGGCGTCGTAGAAGACGCCGGAGATGATGATCAACGGCAGGAAGATCGCGTTGACGTACGCGGGCGCCGACTCGTTGTTCGGGATCACGTGCGAGAGCGCGACCCCGAGCGAGGCGAAGCAGACGACGCCGAGCACGACGAAGACGAGCAGCTCGCCGGGGTTCGGCGGCCAGTCGATGCCGAAGAAGACCTTGCCGGAGACGGTGATCAGCACCATCTGCAGCGCCGTGTTCGTGATCGAGTGGAAGGCGATCCCGAGCAGGTAGGCCCCGCTCGGCATCGGCGTGCCGCGTATCCGCTTCAGGATGCCCTGCTCGCGCATCGCGGTCATGTTGTACGCGAGCGCGCTGAAGGTGGTCGAGACGACGCTCATGCCGGCGATGCCGGGCACGATCACGTCGAGGTCGTCCTGATCGGAGCTGAAGATCGCGCCGAACATCGCGAGCAGCAGCAGCGGCAGCATGAAGTTGAAGAAGGCGGCGCTGGGATTGCGCCAGAACATGCGGCGCTCGAGCCGGTACTGGCGCCAAGTCAGCGCGGGGAAGCTCGGCTGCGCGTGCGCGGACATCAGGCGGTCAGCTCCAGGTAGACGTCTTCGAGCGTCGGCCGCGAGACACTGAGGCTGTCGAGCCTCTCGCCTCTGGCGAGCGCGGCGGTCGTCAGCTCGTGCAGGAAGGTCGTCGGGTCGTCGGTCTCCTGCTGGTTGAGCAGGCCGCTGCCGTTGCGCCACGCGACGCGGTAGCGGACCGAGCCGCTGCCGACGCCGAGCTCGCTCGGCGCGCCCTCGACCAGGATGCGGCCGTCCTTGATGATCGCGACGCGGTCGGCGAGCACCTGCGCCTCGTCGAGGTAGTGGGTCGTCAGCAGGACCGTCTTGCCGAGCGCCTTCAGCGAGCGGATCGTGTCCCAGGCGCCGCGGCGGGCAGCCGGATCGAAGCCGGTCGTCGGCTCGTCGAGGAAGATCAGCTCGGGATCGCCGACGAGCGCCAGCGCGAAGTCCAGACGCCGCAGCTGGCCGCCGGAGAGCGTGCGCGTGCGAGCGTCCTCCTTGCCGCGCAGACCGGCCAGCTCGATCACCTCGTCGACGTCGCGCGGGTCGGCGTAGAGGCCGGCGAAGTGCTCCAGCACCTCCTTGACCTTCACGTGCCGGTAGACGCCGCTGCTCTGCAGCACGATGCCGACCCGGGCGCGCAGCTCACGCGCGCGCTGCTGCGGGTCGAAACCGAGCACGCTGACGTCGCCGGCAGTCCGTTCACGGTACCCCTCGAGGATCTCGACCGTCGACGTCTTGCCGGCGCCGTTCGGTCCCAGAAGACCGTAGACCTCACCGCGGCGCACCGAGAAGTCGACCCCTCGGACCGCTTCCAGATCGCCGTAGCTCTTGCGCAGTCCGCGGACCTCGATCGCCAAGTTACTGCTGCTCACGAACGACCATTGTGCCTCAAAAGGCACTTCGGACAGCGCGTCGTCGCATCGGCCCGGCCGGCTAGCCTCCTGCGACGTGCGCTGCGCCTGCATCGACATCGGGTCCAACACCACTCGCCTACTGGTCGCGGAGCATGCCGCGAGCGCCTTCGAGCCGGTCATCCAGGAGCGGGCGTTCACGCGCCTGGGGCGCGTCTGCCGCAGCGGCGAGACGGTGCCGCCGGAGATCGTCGCGGGACTTGCCGACGTGGTCGGGGCGCAGGCAAGGCAGGCGCGCGAAGCGGGCGCGACCGCGCTGCGGGCGGTCGCGACGGCGGCGCTGCGGCGCGTCGCCAACGGCGCTGAGGTCTGCGCGGCGCTGGGCGCGGCCGCGGGCGTGCCGGTCGAGCTGCTGAGCGCAGAGGAGGAAGCGCGGCTCGCCTTCACCGGCGCCACCTGGGGCTGCGCCAGTGAGGATCCGGACGCCCCGCTCGGCGTCGTCGACGTCGGTGGCGGCTCCAGCGAGCTGATCGTCGGCACGCGCGCGGGCGGCGTGAGCTGGTCGCGCTCGCTGGCGCTCGGCTCAGGCGACCTCGCCGACACCCACCTGCACTCCGATCCGCCCAGCCACGAGGCGCTCGCCGCGATCCGCGCGGAGGTCGCCGCCGCGTTGGCGGGGATCGAGGTGCCGCCGGTCGTTCGCGCGGTCGCCGTCGGCGGCAGCGCGACCTCGCTGAGCCGGCTGGTCGGACCGCTGCTCGACGCCGACACGCTCACGGCGGCCGTCGACGGCCTCGCGACGCTGCCGGCAGAGCGGGTGGCGATCGTCCACGACCTCGCGGTCGAGCGCGTGCGACTGCTGCCGGCAGGGATCCTCGTGCTGGCCGGCGCGGCCGCGCTGCTCGGCCCGCTTACGGTCGCCGAGGGCGGTCTGCGCGAGGGCGTCGTGCTGGGGCTGGCGGCCCAATCGCGCAGCGACTGACACGCCCTGCGAATTCTCTCTCGTGGCTCTGTGAAAAGTCGCGCGTGAACGCCCGATCCGGCCGCTGCGGCAGTGGATGCTGGGTCGATGGGACGACTGCGTGGGGAACGGGGACAGGCGACGAACGAGTACGTCGCGCTGCTGGCGCTCGTCGCGATCGCGATCGCGGCGCTCGCCGGCATCAGCGCCAGCGGGATCGGCAGCGGTGTGCTGGCAGGGCTCCAGCGCGGCATCTGCCTCGTCGCGCCGGGACCGTGTCCGCGGATCGTCGCGGTGCGCGACGACCTCGCGCCCTGTCCGGTCTCCAAGCGCACCAGCAGGGAGCGGCTGAGCGAGACGATCGCGATCGTCGAGCTGGGCAGCAGCGGGACGCTGCGCGCGACGGGCCACTCCGACGGGACGGTCACGATCACGCTCGCCGACGGCAGCGAGGTCGGCGCCACCTTCAGATTCGGCGCCCACGCCGCGGCCGGTCGCGAGGTCGGCGGCGGCGGGCGGGGACGTGCCGGCATCGACTGGGGCTCGGGCCGCTCGTGGAAGCTGCCGAACGAGGCCGCGGCCGCCGACTTCGTCGCCCGCTTCGGCGACAAGGCGACGATCAAGGGCAAGCTCGTCGACCAGGTCCGCAGCCGCTGCTCGCTGATCTGCGACGCGCTCGGCTGGCGGCCGCATGAGCAGCTGCCGGAGCCCGATGAGACGTTCGAGGAGGGTGGCGCCAGCGCGCGGCTGCAGACCGGCTTCGGGCTCGGCGGCCGCCCGGGGGAGATGAGCGCGAAGGCGGGCGCGGTGCTCGGCCGTCGGATCGCCCGTGACGGCACGACGACCTGGTACGTCCAGCTCAGCAGCGAGGCGGCGGCCCAGCTCGACCTCTCGGCCGGCGAGCTGGCGCTCGCGGGCGCGGGGGAGGCGGTCCTGTCGTACGAGGTCGGCGCCGACGGCGAGCCGCTCTCGGTCGGCGTCGCCGTCGTCGGCGGAGTGAGCGGGAACGGCGGTGCCGATGCTGAGGCGCGCGGGCGCGGCGCCGCGGGCGCGGGCGGGAAGGGCGCCGGCCGTGCCGGCCTCAGATCGCTTGCGGGCGGCCTCGGCGAGCTGGCCGGCGGCGTCGTCGACTTGGAGGCGAAGCTCGACCTCGCCGACCCGGCCAACTACGCCGCCGGCCGCGCCGTCCTCGACGGTCTCTTCGACCCAGGCGCCTACGCGCAGATGCCGGGTCGCGTGCGCGCGCTCGGCGAGCGGATCGTCGCGGGCACGCAGATCGACGCTCGCCTCTACACCCAGCGCAGCTCGTCGCAGAAGTACGGCGCCGACGTGGCGCTCGGCGTCGGCATCGGCGGCGCCTTCGAGCGCAGCAGCGAGCAGCTCGACCTGCTCGCCGCCTTCACCCGCCTCCCCGGCCTCCCGTTCCTCGCCCGCGACGACTGCCGCTAGCCTCTCCACACGATGAGCGCGAGCGCGACAGGGCCCCGGCGATGAGCACCGACGATCCCACCGTTGGCCTCGGCGATCTGCCAGAGGCCGACGACCCGGCGCGCGTCGACCCTTCCGACCGGCTGCCGCGCGAGGCCATCGCCGACGTGCGGATCCGCGTCCCGACGCGCGGCAACCGCAAGCTCGAAGGGCTGTTGAGAGCGGTCAACGCCGACGACCAGGTGAAGGCCTGGTGGCACGTCTCCGCGGTCAACGCGACGCGCCGCCTGGGGATGTCCGACCACTCCTGGATCCACATCCAGATCGTGCTCAACAGCGCGATCCGGCTGGCGCGGCTGCTGTTTCGCCGCGGCGTCGTGCCCGGGCTGGTCGCCGACTACGGCATGACCGTCAGAGACGCCGAGGTCGTGATCGCGGGCGGGGCGCTGTTCCACGACACCGGCATGACCGTCCACCGCGCCGACCACGAGGCGTACAGCCTCTTCCTCACCGCCGACAAGCTGCCGGCGCTGCTCGCCGACGTCTATGAGGAACCGGAGCGGACGATCGTCGTCGCCGAGACGATGCACGCGATCATCGGCCACCGCCGGCGCGGCAACCCGTTCACGATCGAGGCCGGCATCGTGCGCGTCGCCGACGCGCTCGACATGGCCAGCGGCCGCTCGCGCGTGCCGTTCGAGGCCGGCCATCAGAACATCCACTCGCTCTCCGCCTATGCGATCGAGGAGGTCAAGATCCTCCCCGGCCGCGACCGCGCCGTCCGCATCGAGATCGCGATGTCCAACAGCGCCGGCATCTTCCAGGTCGACGAGCTGCTCGCGACGAAGCTGCGCGGCTCAGGGCTGGAGGAGCACATCGAGGTCGTCGCGCGGATCGACGCCGAGCACGAGAGACGGCTCGTGCACGTCTTCACGATCTAGACCTGCGGCAGCGCCGCGACGCGCTCGATCCACGCCGCCAGCGGCGCGTGCTGCGGCCCGAGCCGCTGGTGGTCGTCGAGCACGACGTGGAAGGTCTCGTCGTCGGCCGGATCGCGGTGGCCGGCGAACTTGAGGAACGGGTAGGCGATGCAGTCGGCGGCGGAGAAGTCGCCGAAGAGGAAGTCGCGCCCGTCCAGCAGCGCGGTGAAGCGGTCGAGCGCGCTCTCCAGCTCATAGGCGGCGAGCGAGATCGTCCGCTCATCGGGCGGCACCCGGCCCTCGAGCTCCTCGGCGATCGCGTTCGGCCAGCGCTTCCAGACGAGGTTGAACCAGTCGACGAACGTCTCCAGCTCGGCGCGGCGCGCCGGCGCGACCGGGTAGAGCGGCGCCTGCGGGTAGCGCGCATCGAGGTAGGCGAGGATCGCCGGCGAGTCGTGCACGATCGCACCGGCGTCGTCGAGCACCGGCACCAGCCCCTGGCCGCTGATCCGCTCGACCAGCGAGCGGTCGCCGTAGTCGATCCAGACCGACTCGACGTCGAGGCGCTTGTGCGCCAACGCGAGCGCGACGCGCTCGCAGTTGGTCGACCAAGCGGCCCGGTACAGCTTCACCAATGGACGCCCTTCATCAGATGGGCGAGCGCGACCTGCTCGGTCGACGCATGCTCGGCCGGGTCGACCGCGCCCTTCGCCGCGGCCGAGTCGGGAAAGACCTTGTAGGCCATGTGCAGTATCTGGTCGACGGCCTTCGGCGCGAGCGCGTAGGCGACCTCGCCGAAGGTCCCCAGCCGCGTGTTGATCTGCTTCGGCTTGGAGCGGATCGCCTCGCAGATCAGGTCGGCGGCCTCGTCGGGCGAGATCGTCGGGAACGAGTCGTAGATTCTCGTCGGCGCGATCATCGCGGTGCGCACGAGCGGCATGTGGATCGTCGTGAAATGGACGCCGTCGCCGATCGTCTCCGACCCCACGACGCGCGTGAAGGCGTCGAGCGCGGCCTTCGAGGCGACGTAGGCGGAGAAGCGCGGCGGGTTCGTCTGCACGCCGATCGAGGAGACGTTGACGACGTGGCCCGTTCTGCGCTCGCGCATGTGCGGCAGCAGCTGGATGATCAGCTTGATCGTGCCGAGGTAGTTGAGCTGGATCGTGCGCTCGAAGTCGTGGAAGCGGTCGTAGGAGAGCGCGATCGAGCGGCGGATCGAGCGGCCGGCGTTGTTGACGAGCACGTCGACCGCTGGATGGTCGGCGAAGATCCGCTCGGTCAGCTGCTCGATCGCTCTCGTGTCGGAGAGGTCCGCGGTGTAGACGTACGCGGAGCCGCCGAGCGCCTCGATCTCGTGCTTCAGCTCCTCGAGCGCCTCGGCTCTGCGCGCGACCAGCAGCGGGACCCCGCCCGCGCGCGCGATCTTCAGCGCGGCCGCTCGACCGATGCCGGAGGAGGCGCCGGTGATGATCACCGTCTTGCCGTTGACCGCGCCCTCGAACGAGTTGTCTCTGTAGAGGTCGGGGTCGAGGTTGCGCTCCCAGTAGTCCCACAGCTTCGTCGCGTACGACGACAGCGGCGGCACCTCGATCCCGCTGCCCTCCAGCGCGCGCTCGGTGTCGCGCGTGTCGAACTGCGCCGTCAGCGCGACGTGGTCGACGATCTCGTCCGGGATGCCGTAGTCGGAGAGGAAGCTTCTGCGCACGCCTCTGGCGGCAGGCAGCTTCATCAGCATCGAGATCGTGCCCTTCGGCAGCGCCGCGACGAGGCGGCTGTCGATCCGCATCACCAGCTGCGGCGCGTGCGCGGCGCGGGCGAACTCGTTCATCGCCTCGCCGGAACGCTGCGGGCGCGGGTCGGCGAGGTGGAAGGCCTGGCCGTCGAGGCCCGGCTTGTGGGCGATGTGGTCGAGCGCGTCGGCGACGAAGTCGACCGGCACGATGTTCGTGTAGCCCAGCTCCGGCCCGACCAGCGGGAACCACTGCGGCAGCATGCTGCGCAGCTTCTGGATCGCCTTGAAGAAGTAGTAGGGACCGTCGATCTTGTCCATCTCGCCGGTCTGCGAGTCACCGACGACGATCGCCGGCCGGTAGACGCGCCAGCCGCCTCTGACCTGCGTCCGCGCGATCCGCTCGGACTCGAACTTCGAGCGGTGGTAGGGGTGGTCGAGCTTCTGCCCCTCGTCGAACATGTCCTCGCGGAAGAGGCCCTTGAATCTGCCCGCGGCGGCGATCGAGGAGACGTGGTGGAAGGTGCCGGCCTCCAGCGCGTTGGCGAGCGCGACGGCGTGGCGCGTGCCCTCGACGTTGGCGAGGCGGTTGCGCTCCTCGTCCGCGGTCATGTCGTAGATCGCGGCGAGGTGGAAGAAATGGTCGACGGAGCCGCGCAGCTTCGCGATCCCGTCGTCGGAGAGACCCAGGTTCGGCTCCGTGAGGTCGCCGGCGATCGGTCTGACGTGCTCGGCGCCGGGCAGTCGCTCGATCTGCGTGGCGAGCTTCTCGACCGAGCTGGGCCGCACGAGCACGTAGACGTCGCCGACGTCGTCGCGCACGAGCAACCGCTCGATCAGGCGTCGTCCGATCAGACCAGTTCCACCGGTCACGAAGTAGTTCATCTCGCTCCTCCCTGGGTCGAGATCACCCTACCCCGCATCGCAAGGAGCGCACAAACGACAACGCCGCCCCTGTGGGACGGCGCGAGTTCCTACCTACATTGCGAGGTTCAACGCGCTGGCGTGGAACTCGCAATGCGCAGCACTACCAGCCGCCCTTCCAGTCCTGGCTCTTCGTGCGCGCCTTCGCGGCCGCCTTGCGCGCGTCTCTGCGCTTGTCGAGGCGCCACTGCAGCATGCTGAGCACGAAGATCAGCAGCGGGAAGAAGGCGATCACCATGAAGCCGGCGTTCGTGACGACTCTGTCGGTCGTCTCGCCGTAGAGGCCCTGACCGGAGACGCCGCCGTGGTCTATCGACGCCATCGCCGACTGCGTCGTCAGGAGCAGGACGAGGCCCGTCGCGACGAGCGTGGTGAGGAGCCGTGTCGTGGTGCGCTTCATCAGGCGGCGAACAATAACGAACCACGTGACGGATCGGCTCCGTCGCGGGCTGCCGCGGTCACCGCCATCGCGCAGGCGCCCGGGCACGCCGCCCGTGGGCGCCTGCCCGCCTACCATGGAGCCAATGGCCGTCGTGATCGCATCAGACATCGGCAAGGACGTTGCCGGCTCGCCGCTGATGCGCGGCGTCTCCTTCAAGCTCGAGCGCAGAGACCGGATGACCCTGTCCGGTCGCAACGGCGCGGGCAAGACGACGCTGCTGCGGATGATCGCCGGCCAGACGCCGATCGACGTCGGCGAGCTGGTCCACCAGAAGGGCGCGAAGATCGCCCTGCACGACCAGCGTCCCCCGCGCGAGCAGAACCTCTCGCTGCGCGACTACGTGCTGTCGGGCGCGAGAGAGATCGTCGAGGTCGAGCAGGAGCTGGCGCGGCTGGAGCAGCGGATGGCCGACGGCGACTACGAGGAGTCGACGCTCAACGCCTACGCCCGCGCGCAGGCGCGGCTGGAGCACTTCGGCGGCTACCGCTGGCGCGACAACGCGCAGTCGATGTTGCACGGGCTCGGCTTCAAGGACGCTGACCTCGACCGCGAGCTGTCGACCTTCTCCGGCGGCCAGCTGACGCGCGGCTCGCTGGCGCGCGCGCTCGCCGGCGCCCCCGATCTGCTGCTGCTCGACGAGCCGACCAACCACCTCGACATCGCCTCGCTCGAATGGCTCGAGCAGTATCTCGTGACGATGGACGCCGCCGTCGTGCTCGTCGCGCACGACCGCTGGTTCCTGGAGTCGGTCGGCACCGCCGTGCTGGAGTTGGAGGCCGGCCGCTCGCGCTTCTTCGCCGGCCCGTGGCACAAGTGGCGCCAGGAGCAGGCGGCGCGCGAGCTGGCGCTCGGGCGCGCGATCGACAAGCAGCAGGCGGAGATCGCGCGGCTGGAGAAGTTCGTCGAGCGCTTCCGCGCGAAGGCGACGAAGGCCAGACAGGCGCAGTCGCGTGTCAAGCGGCTGGAGAGAATCGAGCGGATCGAGCGCGACCCACGCGACAACGAGGGCCTCTCGTTCCAGTTCCAGAGATCGGAGCGGACCGGCCGCGTCATCTTCGAGCTGGAGGACGGTCGCATCGAGGTCCCCGGCAAGGTGCTGCTGCCGCACGCCGAGCTGTGGCTGGAGCGCGGCGAGCACGTCGCGCTCGTCGGCCCCAACGGGACCGGAAAGACGACGCTGATCGACACGCTCGCCGGCCAGCGCCCGCTGCCGGCCGGCAAGCTGCGCACCGGCCACAACATCAGACTGGGCTACCTCTCGCAGCACGCCGAAGACCTCGGCACCACCGGCAGCGTGCTCGACGCCTGCCAGCGCGCGACGAGACTGACGCCGAACAAGGCGCGCGCGCTGCTGGGCCGCTTCCTCTTCTCCGGCGAGGAGGCGCAGAAGCCGATCACGGGGCTCTCCGGCGGCGAGCGCCAGCGGCTGTCGTTGGCGATCCTCGTCAGCTCCGGCGCCAACGTGCTGATCCTCGACGAGCCGACCAACCACCTCGACGTCGAGAGCCGCGAGGCGCTCGAGGACGCGCTGGAGCAGTTCGACGGCTCGCTGCTGCTCGTCTCCCACGATCGCGCCCTGCTCGACGCCGTCGGCTCGCGCACCGTCGCGATCGAGGACGGCAGACTGAACAGCTACGAGGGCGGCTGGGCCGACTACCTGCGCGTGCGCGAGGAGCGCAGAGCGGCCGAGCAGGCGGCGAGAGACCGCGCCGCCGGGAAGAAGCCGAAGGGCGGCGCCGCGAAGGCCGCGCCGACCAACGGCAGCGGCAACGGCGCCGGGCCGAAGAAGGCGAAGGGCCCCAAGCCGGTCCCGCCGGCCGCCAAGCCGGCGCTGTCGAAGAACGCGCAGCGCGAGGCGAAGAGACTCGAGCGCGAGATCGAGAAGGCCGAGGCGGCGCTGGCGGAGCTGGAGGTCGAGCTGGCCGATCCCGGTGCATGGGCCGATCCCGGCAGATCGGCCGATTCGAGCGAGCGCCACGCCGCCGCCAAGCGCGCGGTCGAGGAGTTGTACGCGCGCTACGAAGCCGTCGCCGGCTGAGCGCGCGTCATGACCGGTTCGGAACGGGCGGCCGGCGCGCCGCTGCGACTGCTGTCGTGGCCGGGGATGCCGGCGCCGGAGGCGTTGGAGCGGGTCGCCGCGCGGATCGGCGTCGCGCTCCACGTCGAGACGATCGTCGCCAACGAGGAGCTGGAGCGGCGCCTCGGCGAGGGGTGGGACCTGATCTGCCCCTCCGACTACATGGTGCAGCGGCTGGCGCGGCAAGGGCGGCTGCGCCCGCTCGACGACGCGCTGCTGCCCGGCCGCCGGCAGCTCGCCGACTGGGCCCGGCGGCCCGCGTACGACCCAGGCGATCGCTGGTCGGTCCCGCTCGCCTTCGGCACCGTCGGCGTGCTGTACGACCGCGCGGCGCTCGGCGCCGTCCCCGAGCCCGGCGGCTGGTCGCTGCTGTTCGATCCGCCCGCGGGCGCGCGCGTCGGGATGCTCGCCGAGCCGCGCGAGGTCGTCTCGGCGGCGCTGCTGGCCGCCGGTCGCGACGCCAACGCCGCCGACGACGCCGCGCTCGCCGCGGCCGCGGCGCTGCTGGAGCGTCAGGCGCCCGCGGTCGCGCGCTTCGACAGCGACGACTTCACCGGACCGGTGCGCGCGCGGCAGGTGTCCGCCCACCAGGCGTGGAGCGGTCCCGCCTCGGTCGCGCTGCGGGCCGACCCGGGGCTTGGCTACACGGTGCCGCGCGAGGGCGCCGTCGCGTGGGTGACGACGGTCGCGATCACCGCCGGCTGTTCGCGCGCCGCGCTCGCGCACGCGGCGATCGAGGCGCTGCTCGACCCGGCGCTCGCGCGCCTCAACGTCGAGCGCGACGGCTTCGCGACGCCCAACGCGGCGGCGCGCGCGCTGCTGCAGCCGGCGCTGCGCGATGACCCGGTCCTGTTCCCGGACGCCGCGACGCTCGCCCGCTGCACGACGCTGCGCGAGCTCGACGAGGCGCAGGAGCGCGCCGTCACCGCGCTCTACGAGCGGGTCGCCGGCTGAGTAACAACGCGTTCACCTTCGGTTAACGACTTCACGCGGCGGCGCGCGTACCGTCGCGCCATGAGCGATGTGACGATCGACCGCACGCGCGCGCCGGAGCGGCTCGCGAGCCCGTCGGGCGGTCGTCCGCTCGACGGCCGCCTCGGACTCGACGTGCCCCGAGAGACGTGGCCGACGGCGCCCGAGCTGAAGCGGCTGGAGGCCTGCGGCTACAACTGGGTCCAGCTGCACCTGCCGCCCGTCGAGCTGCTCGCCGACCCGGTCAGCGCCAGACGCTACGCCGACTGCCTCAGAGCGGTGCTGGCACCGACCGGGCTGCGGGTCGTGCTGCACGCCCCGGACGCGCTCGCGCTCTCGCGCGGCGCTGAGCACGAGCGCGCCTTCGGCGGCATGCTCGACTGCGCCGCCGCCGTCGGGGCGCGGATCGTCGTCTGCCACGTCGGCCGCCACCCGCTCGCCGGCGACGCCGAAGACGCTCACGCCGAGCGGCAGCTGGCGGCTGAGGAGGAGGCGCTCGCGCGCTGCGCCGAGCGGGTCGAGCAGGCCGGCTTGACGCTCGGGCTGGAGAACCTCGCGCCGGCCTACCCGATCCCGACGGCCCGGCGGGAGCCCGCGCACTCGCCGCTGTTCGTGCGTGACCTCGTCCGCAGGATCGGCTCGCCGGCGGTCGGGATCGCGTTCGACATCGGCCACGCCCACGTGACGGCGCAGCTCGACGGGTTCGCGCTCGCCGACGCGCTCGCCGCCGTCGCCGACGAGATCGTGCTCTTCCACCTGCACGACAACCTCGGTGTCCGTCGCGGCCCCGGGACGCCGCCGGGGATCATGCCGCTGAAGCTCGACCTGCACATGCCACCCGGTCGCGGCACGGTTCCGTGGCGCGGTCTGGCGCCGCTGCTGCGCGCTCATCCGGCGCCGCTGCTGATGGAGATCGCACCCGGTCATCGGCCCGACCCGCTCCGTCTCGCGACCGTCAGCGCCGAGCTGCTGACGCGCGGTTGAGCGCGGGAGGAGGAAGATGACCGTCCATATGGTGCAGATGCGGCAGGAGTACCGCGACCAGCTCGCGCAGATAGAGCAGCAGACGCTCGAAGGCCTGGACATGGTCGTCGTCGCGATCGATCGCGCGCTGGAGGCGCTGATGACGCACGACGACGAGCTCGCCAGCATCGTCGTCGCCGACGACGACCGGATCGACGGCCGCTACCTCGAGACCCATCAGGCGATCCTCTCGCTGCTGGCGCTGCAGGCGCCGGTCGCGGGCGACCTGCGCGTCGTCGCGGCGCTGCTGCACGTGATCCGTCACATCGAGCGGATGGGCGACCAGTGCGTGACGATCGCCAAGCTCGTCCCGCTCGACGGCCGTGAGCCGCGCACCGACCGCGAGCTGCTCGCCCTGATCGCGCGCATGGGCGCGCACGTGCGGGCGCAGACGTTGCACGCCAAGCGCGCCTTCGCGGCCCGTGAGGTGCCGCTGGCGGAGGAGCTGGTGGAGCTCGATCGCGACGTCAACGGGCTCAACCGCGAGATCTTCTCGCGCGCCGTCGCGATCGGCGACGACGCCGAGCTGCGCGAGTGGGCGATGCACATGACGCTCGTCGCGCGCTGCCTGGAGCGGATCGGCGACAACGCCGTCGACATCGGGGAGCAGACCGCGTTCATCGTGACCGGTCTCTTCCGCGAGTTCTCCGACGCCTCGCAGGTCCGCCGCGACTGAAGCGACGTTCCGGTGCGCCGGGGCGCGCGCGAACTGCGTTCCGGCCTCTCGGTGCGGTTCATGCGGGTCGTTCCGGACTCCGGGCCAGCACTTGTGAACGGCTTGTTATCAACGCTCGGACGGCGCGCCGGCCGTCGCCAGCGGGGGTTAGACTTGGCGTCACCATGAACACGGCTTACACCGCGGGTGTGACTACCCCCCAAGATGAGTCACACGCCCCGGGGTCGCGGACGGCCCCCCTTCGCCTCGCAATCATCGACGGCGACAGTGGTTTCCTTCAAGTGGTCGAGAAGCGCGTGCGTGCGCGCGGCTGGCAGCAGCGGATCCTCACCGGCGCGGTGCCGGTCGACGAGCTGGTGTCGATGCGTCTCGGCGCGCTCGTGGTCGACCTCGCCGTCCTCGGCGCGCCCGGCTGGGCGTACCTGGAGCAGGTCTGCGCCGCGCTGCCGGCGCTGCCCGTGATCGTCTGCACCGGTCCGTCGACCGTCGCCCAGCGCGTCCGCGCGCTGCGGATCGGCGCCGACGACTGGCTCGGCAAGCCGTGTCACCCGGAGGAGCTGGTCGCCCGCATCGAGGCGATCGTGCGCCGCGGCCGTCTGGCCGCCCCGCCGGTGGAGCGCCCGATCGTCGAGGCCGGTGAGATCTCGATCAAGCCCGATCAGTTCCAGGCGTTCGTCGGCACGCGCAGCCTCGACCTGACGCGCCGCGAGTTCGAGCTGATCCGCCTGCTCGCCGGCAACGCCGGCCAGGTGCTGGAGCGCGAGGCGATCTACCAGCGCGTGTGGGGCTACGCGATGGCCCACGGCGACCGCTCGGTCGATGTGTTCGTGCGCAAGCTGCGTCAGAAGCTGGAGCGCGCCTCGCCGCAGTGGCGCTACATCCACACGCACTTCGGCGTCGGGTACCGCTTCGCGCCGGAGCCGGCCGACAGCGCCGCCGCTGAGGACACCGGCCTCGAGAGCGCCGTTGAGGCGTTCTCCGAGGAGACGTACGCGCCGGTCAGCTGATCGGCGCTCGCCCGCGGCCGTCGCATCGACGGCCGCGCGGGGCAGACGGGCCGTCGCGCCGAACGCGCGTCGCACTCCCGCCGCCGTGATGTGCTGCAATAGGACGTGAGATGACCCAGACCGTCCGCAATGTCGTGATCGTGCTCGCGCTCGGCGCCGCGGTGATGCTCATCCCGGGCGGCGGACGCGTCAGCGACGCGATCCTCCAAGCGCTCGTGATCGTGATGCTGGGAGCGCTCGCCTACCTCGCGATCAGGCTGTACCGCGAACGCCGCACCGACCTCTACAGCCTTGGCGATCGCAACCGCGGGATCCTCTACGGCTCGGTCGCGCTCGCGACCTTCCTGCTCGTGGCGGCCGATCGCATGTGGGACACCGGCCCGGGCGCGATCGCCTGGTTCCTGCTGGTCGGGGTCGCCGTCTACGGCGTCTACTTCGTCTTCCGTGCCGCGCGCGACTACTGACGCCGCCGCACCACCACCGCCGCTCTCCGCCTACCAAGAGCTGGCTCCGCCTCGGGAGCTGCGCGATCTGCTGGTCTGCCGCTGGCGCCAGCAGGTCGTGGCCGACCGCGCGCAGCGCGTCGTTCCGGACGGCTGCGTCGACCTCGTCTGGCGTGCAGGTCGCGAGCTGATCGTCGCCGGGCCGGCGACGCGCGCGACGATCGCGGCGCTGCCGGCCGGCTCGACGACCGTCGGCGTGCGCTTCGCGCCCGGCGCCGGCGCAGGGCTCGCCGGCTTCCCGCTCGGCGAGCTGCGCGACGAGAACGTGCCGCTCGCGCAGGTGTGGGGCGAGGAGGCCGCCGCGCGGCTGGAGGAGGCGCTCGCCGACGCGGCGACGGCGGCGACGCAGATCGAGCTGCTGGAGCAGGCGGTCGTCGGCCGGCGCGCGCTCGTGCCGCCCGCCGACGCGCTCGTGCTGGCCGCGGTCGCGGCGGTCGGGGGAAGCGCGGGCCTCGGCGGTGCTGGGCGTCTCGGCGGGGCGAGACGGGGCGGAGGTGCGTGGAACGGGCACGAGCCGCGGGTGCGCGAGCTGAGCGATGCGCTCGGCATCGGCGAGCGGCAGCTGCTGCGGCGGTTCCGCGCGGCGGTGGGGTACGGGCCCAAGACGCTCGCCCGCGTTCTGCGCTTCCAGCGCTTTCTCGCCGCCGCGTGGACCGATCCGGCCGCGGCGACCGGTGGTGGGCTGGCACGACTGGCGCTCGACGCCGGCTATGCCGATCAGGCGCACCTCTCGCGTGACTGCCGCGAGCTGGCCGGCCTCCCGCCGCGCCGCCTGCTGCGCGACGGCTGACACGCGCTTCCCCACGGGCGACGCGTACGCGGCGACGCCTTCGCCGTTCCTGCGCAGAATCGGCACACTCGCGTCTCGATTCTCCGCAGGGGCGCTTGCGAGGGTGGCCGCATGTCCATGCTCCGTTCCGAAGACGGCCAGGCGACGGTCGAGCTGGTCGCGCTGCTGCCGCTCGTCGGTCTCCTGATCGCGTTGCTGTGGCAGGTCACGCTCGCCGGCTCCGCGATCTGGTTGGCCGGCGGCGCGGCACGCGCCGCCGCCCGTGCCGAAGCGCTCGGCGACGATCCGCTGCGCGCCGCCCGCGGCGTTCTGCCCGGCCGGCTCGAACAGCGCCTGCGCGTCCGCCGCGAGCGCGACGGCGGCATCGCTCTGGAGCTCCCGGTCCCGCTCGCGATCGGCGACGGCGTCCTCACGACCGTCACCACCCGCGCCCGCTTCGAGGCGCAGCGATGAGCGGGCGCGCGCTGCCGCGGAGCGAACGCGGCCAAGCGGCTGTCGAGCTGGTCGCGTTGCTGCCGCTGTTCGGCGTCGTCGCGCTGGCGATCCTGCAGGCGCTCGCCGCCGGCGCGGCGGCAGAGCTGGCCGACCACGCCGCTCAGAGCGGGGCGGTCGCGATCGCCCAGGGCGGCGACGGCCGAGCCGCCGCGCGCGCGGCGGTGCCCGGCTGGGCGCGCGACCGCGTCGAGATCGTCGTCGGCGGATCTCGCGTGCGCGTCTCGCTGACGCCGCCGTCGCTGCTGCCCGGGCTCGGCGAGCGCCTGCGCGCGACCGCGAGCGCCGACGCGGGGCCGGCGTCGTGACCACGATCGCCGCCACCGCCACCGCCACCGCCACCGCCACCGCCACTGCCACTGCCACTGCCACTGCCGCGGCAGGCGACCTCATGACGAGCGGGCCGCTCCGCATGGAGACCCGCGCGTTCGGTGGTCTCGCGGGCCTGTTCGTCGCGCCGGTCGATCGTGCTGTCACGCTCCAGCCGCCGTTCGCGCGCCCAAGCGTCGCCGTGCTGTGCTCGGGCGGCGGCGGTTCCGCCGTCGCGGCCGCGATCGGCTCGGCGCTGGCGGACATCTGCGGCTGTCCCTACGCGCTCGTGGCGGCAGTCGGGCCGGCGCCCTCCGCGACGGTCGCGCTGTCCCCCGCCGCGGCGCGCGCCGCGGCACGGCTGCGGCGGAGCGGCCAGCCGGCCCGGGCTGGCGGTCGGCTCGTCTGGCTGGCCGGTGACCCGCGGCAGCTGGAG
>NZ_JAWSTH010000028.1:0-64340 GCF_033542075.1 Conexibacter stalactiti | reverse complement strand
CTGACCGCCGCGGGGGCCGCCAGGTCCGCCGGGACCGCCGGGACGCTGGCCGCGGGGGCCGCCGGGGCCGCCCTGACCGGCGCGCTGGCCGCCGGGGCCGGCTCTGCCGCGCTGCTGCTGACCGGCGCCGGCGCCGTTGGAGGGCGCGGCGACACGGGTCGTTCTGTATCTGGGGACGATTCTGGGTCTCTCGGGCAGGTTTCTGTCCCGATAGGTGCCGGCTCTCGCTCTCGGCGGGGCTCTGAGACGCAGGCCTCTTTCGCCCAGGACCTTGAGGGCGGCGTCCTCATCGACGCTCGCCGAGGCCGTGGGCACGTTGAGGCCCGCGGATCTCAACGTCGCAACCAGGCGGTTGGCGGAGATTCCGTGCTCTTTGGCGATGTCTCTGACGCGCTTATTGCTCATGCAGTGTCCAAGTGTACGTTCTCTGAGGATTCGAGCCCTGCGGGCGCCGTCGGAGGCACCTGCACCGCTCGTCGGAAGGCGCGGTTGAAGCCGCCGCGCGAGCGTGCCCGCTCGTAGCAGTCCTGTGCGCGACAGGTGTACGCCCCGCGGCCGGGAAGCTGGCCGGCGGGATCGGCGACGAGCGCCGAGCCGTCGAGGACCCAGCGCTGCAACGAGCGTCTCGGCGCCGTGCGGCCACAGCCGACACAGCGCCGAAGCGGCTCGTGACCCGTTATGAGGCGGGCTCCTCCGCGGGCTCTTCGCCCGCCTCGTCCTCGGACGGGTGCTCCTCCCCGTCGAGGTCGCCCTCCTCCTCGCCGGCGTACTCCTCGCCGTCGAGCTCCTCCTGCGTCTCCTCGAGCGTGCCCTCTTCCTCGAGCAGCTCCTCGTCCTCGGCGACGAGCGTCGCCGTGCCGCCGCCGTCGAGCGCGGCGACCTCGTCGCTGTCGATCTCCGACAGCGCCTGGTGGGTCGGCAGGCCGCAGTAGCGCGAACCCGGCAGGGCCGCGTTCGGGCAGCGCCGGCCGTTGCGCGTGATCGCCGCGCAGCGGCCGCCCTGGACCTCTTCCTCCTCGTAGCCGCCCTCGGCCTCCTCGGAGGCGAACTCGGTCTCCGAGCGGATGTCGATCCGCCAGCCGGTCAGGCGGGCAGCGAGACGGGCGTTCTGGCCCTCGCGGCCGATCGCCAGCGACAGCTGGTCGTCGGGCACGATCACCGTCGCCTGCTTGCCGTCGTCGTCGACGAGCACCTCGCGCACGCGCGCCGGCGACAGCGCCTTCGCGACGAAGCGGGCGGGCTCGTCGTTGTACGGGATGATGTCGATCTTCTCGCCGCGCAGCTCGGAGACGACCATCCGCACGCGCGAGCCGCGCGGGCCGACGCAGGCGCCGACCGGGTCGACGCCGTCGGCGTGCGAGACGACCGCGATCTTCGAGCGGTAGCCGGGCTCGCGGGCGACGTTGGTGATCTCGACGAGGCCGTCGGCGATCTCCGGCACCTCGAGCTCGAACAGCGCCTTGATCAGCTCCGGGTCGCGGCGCGAGACGATGATGCTCGGGCCCTTCGTCGAGGCCGAGACGTCCTTGATGACGGCCTTGATCCGCTGCGAGTGGTCGTAGCGCTCGCCGTCGACCTGCTCGGACTTCGGCAGCAGCGCCTCGACGCGCTCGCGCAGCTGCACGAGCGTGTAGCGCGAGTCCGACTGCTGGACGATGCCGGTGATCAGCTCGCCGACGCGGTCGCGGTACTCCTCGAACATCATGTCGCGCTCCGCCTCGCGGATGCGCTGGAGGATCACCTGCTTGGCGGTCTGCGCCGCGATCCGGCCGAAGTCCTCGGGCGTCACGTCGACGCGCTCGATCTGGTCCTCGTACTGGGCGAGCTTCTCGAAGTCGAGCTCGGGCTCGGGCAGCTGACGCGCCTCGCCGGTCTCGGGATCGACGCCGGAGAACTCCGCGGCGATGATCTCCTCCTGCTCGGTGATCAGCTGATCCTCGAGGTCCTCGGGGATCTTCAGCTCCCAGACGGTGAAGTCGCCGAGCTCACGGTCCATCTCGACCTGTGCGTAGGGCGCTGCTCCCGGCTGCTTCTTGTACGCGGACAGGAGCGCGTCCTCGAGTGCGACCATGAGCTTCTCGCTGGAGATGTTCTTCTCCGCCGCGAGCCCACGGACGGCATCCAGGATCTCTTTCGACATGCTGCTTACTCTCCTGGGACGAGGTTGGACCGTTTGATGTCGGTGTAGGGAATCGAGACGACGCCGGTCTCGGCGGCGATCGTGACCTCGGAGTCGCTGGCGCCGACCAGCTCGCCGGTGAACGACCCGTGGCCGCCGTGCGCGCCGCGCGTGCGAACACGGGCGCGCCGGCCGATGAAGCGGCGGTAGTGGTCGGGCTTGGTCAGCGGCCGATCGCTGCCCGGTGAGGAGACCTCCAGCGCATAGCGCTGGGTCACCGCGTCGAGCTGCTTGGTGACGCGCTCGCAGAGCGCGAGCGACACCCCGTCGGGGTGGTCGATGAACAGGCGCACGGTGTGTCCACCGAGCACCTCGGCAAGCACGACCTCGACGTCGGGCTCGCCTTGCTTCAGGGCGGTCTCGATCTCGTCTTGGATCCTGCTCATCGTGTGTTCACCTCCATTCGTCTCATAAAAAAAAGTGGGCGAGCGCCCACTTTCGGTACGGCCGCCGGGATGACCCCCGACGCAGAAAGCTGTTCGGTCAGGTTAGCACCGCAGGCCGTGAGGAGTCGCGAAAGCGCTGCTATGCACATGCCTTTGCCGGCACGACCCGTATCGTTGCGCCTCGCTATGACAAGAGACCCGCGCAGCACCGTCGAGACGTTCATCGCAGGACTGGAGGGCGAGACGCGCAGACTCGCCTTCGCCGAGTGGGGCATCACCGTCGAGGCCGGCGGCTGGCCGCTCGACGTCGGCATCGCGATCCGCGACGGCCTGCTGCGCGCCCAGGCGCATGTGATCGGCCCCGGCCGCATCGATCCGCACGACCTGCTGCGCTGGAATCGGCAGGTCCCCTTCCTCTGCTTCGCGCACACGCGCGACGGCGAGGTCTGGATCCAGGGCGAGCTGCCGCTCGCCGCCGTCGACCCGCCGCAGCTCGATTCGTTCCTCGGCCTGCTGGTGCTGAGCGTCGTGCAGGCGCGCGAGGCGGCCGGGCGTGCGGAGGAGGAGGCGGCGCGGGAGTGAGCGGGCGCGCCGCTCAGCGCGCGCAGGCAGCGCGGGCGCGGTCGCGGTATCTGCGGTAGTCGCGGCGCTCGGGGCGCAGGCTCGCGGCCTGGGCCAGCGGCGGCAGCGAGTCGCGGTGGCGACCGAGCTGCTGCAGCGAGCGGCCGAGGCAGAAGAGCGCGTAGTCGTTGGTCGGCGCCTGCTCGACGATCGCGGCGAACTCCCCCGCCGCCTCCTCGTAGTGCTGCGCGAGGAAGAGCGCCCGTCCGAGCGCCTCGCGGATCGAGGACTTGCCCGGATCGGCGTCACGCGCCTGCCGCAGCGGCACCGTCGCCTGGTGGTAGTCGCCTCTCTCCAGCAGCTCGGTGCCTCTGAGAAAGAGCTGGTAGACGTCGACCTCGGCCATCGATCCAGTGTAGGCGCCCGGCCGGCGCGCTCGGCGGGGTGGTCAGCCGCCCCAGCGCGGCGGCAGCGCCATCAGTGCCCGCAGCCGCCCGCCGAGACCGAGGCCGCGCGCCAGCTCGGCGCGCAGCGCACGCCGCTGTCGCGCCGTGACGGCGGCGTCCGCTCCCGCGAAGCGGGCGTGGCGCAACGTGCTGACGTAGGCGGCTGCGTCGGGCGAGTCGTGCAGCCTACGTTCGAGCGCCAGCAGCGTCAGGCGCGGCTCGGCCGGCCTGCCGGTCCGGCGCAGCGCCCGTTCCAGCTCCGCCAGCAGCTCGTCGGCGTCGCGCGGCGGACGCAGCGCGTGGCGCAGCAGCAGTCCGCCGGCGCTCAGCAGCGCCAGCAGCGCGGCGCCGCCCGCGATCCACGGCAGCGCGCTGCCGCCCTCCTCCCCGGCCGCTTCCGCGGCGGCCGCTCTGGCAGCGCTCTGCTCGGGCAGCTCGGGCGCTCTCGGCAGCGTCGGCGTCGTCGCGGCGACCGCGGGCGCCTGCGTCTCCGGCGCTCTGCCGGAGAGCGCTGGCGCGCTCGACGGCGTCGGGTCGAAGCGGACCCAGCCGATCCGCGGGAACCACACCTCGATCCAGGCGTGCGCGTCGTAGTCGCGCACGACGAACTCCTCGCGCGCGTCGTCGCGCGTGCCGCTCGTGAAGCCGGCGGAGACGCGCGCCGGCACCCCGCCCATCCGCAGCAGCAGCGCGGCCGCGCCGGCGAACTGCTGGCAATAGCCGAGTCTGTCGCGGAACAGGAAGGCGTCGAGCGGCAGCTGGCGGCGCGGCGGCGTCTCGCTGTAGGTGAAGTCGTCGCGGAAGTGGTCGAGCACACGGCGGACGTAGTCGTACGGCGTCGCGGCGTCGGCCGCGAGCTGGCGCGCCAGCTCGTAGGTGCGCGCGTACGGGCCGGTCGCGAACTGCTGCGCGGAGACGAGTCCCTGCGGCGAGTCGGGGTCGACGGAGCCGAAGGGCGGCGCGAAGACGCTGCCCGGGCCGGGCGTCCAGCGGCCGAACGCGCTCTGCTCCGGCTGGCCGACCACCAGGTAGCGGAAGAGCTCCTGTGGGTAGTCGGCGGGCGCGGCCCGCAACGCCGCCTGCCGCGGGCGCGGGACGATCGTCTCCGCGACGTAGCCGTCGCCCTGCTCGAGGGGCTCGTCGGAGACCCACGTGCCGGGGCTCGAGCCGGGCGAGAATCTGACCGGCTCTCTCTCGAAGTCGATCGTCGTGCCGGCGCCGAGCACGTCCGAGGTCGTCAGCTCGCGCACCGTCACCCTCACCGAGACGTTCCAGCCGCGCTGGCGGCGCGCCTCCCGCGGCACCTCGGCGTCGGGCGCCAGCGGCTGCGGCGGCGCCCCTCGGATCCAGCGCACGCCGTCGAACACGTCGAGGTTCTGCGCCTTCCAATACGTTCTGACCGTCGACCGCACGCGCAGCACCTCGCGGCCGGTGCGGGGCCAGTCGAGCGGGCCGTACGCCTGCGACCAGTCGAAGCGCGCCGGGTCCGGTCTGTCGAGGCCCTCCACGAGCGCCTGCACGTCGACCCACGGCTTCTCGCCGTCGAGCCGCGGCAGCGCGAGCGCGCCGCCGAGCGCCGCGGCGGCCAGCAGCGCGATCGCCGCCGCCGCGTTGCCGCGCGGCAGCCGCTCCAGCCACAGGAAGGCCGCCAGCAGCACGAACAGCAGCAGGCCCTCCACCACCGGCATGTCCGGCTCCATGATGATCGGCGGCACGAGCATCGCCGCGATCAGCGGCGTGGCTGCCGCCAGTCGCAGGCCGACCCCGCCGCCGAAGCCGGCACCGCCGCGCAGCGGCACGCCGCGACGGCCGGGCGACAGCCCCAGGACGCAGCCGAGCGCCAGCAGCAGCGCGCCGCCGAGCAGGATCGCCACGCGCGGCCACGGGTCGGACTGGCTGTAGGGCACGAGCACCTGCGGCAGCTGCTCGATCCCCTGCTGGAGGCCGAGCGCGAGGTCGTCCCAGTTGTCGGTGTCGAGCACCAGCCGCGCCGGGACGCCGGCGACGAGCATGCTGATCCCGGCCCAGGCGAGCACGACGACGACGGCCGCCGGCGCCTGTGCCAGCGGCGGCAGGCGCGACAGCTGCCCGACGACGAAGCCGGTCACCAGCGCGAGCAGCAGCAGGCCGATCATCCGCCCGGCGCCGGAGGGCTCGACGAGCGTCGACCAGCGCACCGCCGCCCACAGGCCGAGCGCCGAGAGCGTCGCGATCCGTGCCGCCGGCGCCGACAGCAGCGGCGCGCTCGGCCGTCGGGCGCGCGGCGGGGCGGGCGGGGCTTGAGGCGGTGTGGCAGTCGCCGTCACAGCCGACCTCCCGCGCGGGAAGACCGAGCCCCCTGGGCGAGAGCTTCCGACGAAGCGCGAGGCCTCAGGCCGAGTCGGTTCGCGGTCACGAGAGCGACGCCTTGTCGCGTGCGCCGGGCGTGCGCGCGGCGACGACGTAGCCGTTGCAGCCGGCGACCGAGAAGGCCGCCTCGCGGCCCGTCAGCCTGCCCGGCACGACCAGCGCCGCGGGCCCGCGCGCGATCGAACGGGCGGCGGCCGGCAGCCGCTCGACCCGTCGCGCGCTGACGTACAGCAGCGCGCCGCGGCGGACGCCGGCGCCGTTGAGTGCCGGCGGCGGCTCGTGCTCGCCGCCGTCGACGAGCGCCAGCCGCACGTGCGCGGCCGGCCAGCCCGCGAGGTCCTCGCCGATCGCGCTCGGTCGCCGCTCGCCCGGGAGCAGCAGCGCGCAACCGCCAGCGCGCGCGTACGCCAGCGTCAGCGAGGCGGCGGCGCGCACCGCCGCGTCCAGCTCCGCGCGCGAGGCCGCCCCGCGCGCGTCGAGCACGACCAGCGGCCGCGCGTCGGCCTCGATCCGCAGCCGCCGCTCCATCAGCCCCGCGCCGCGCGCCAGCGACGGCCAGTGGATGCGCGACGCCGAGGTCCCCTCGCGGTACGGCCGCACCCCGTCGACGTCGGTCGCGGCGGCGCCGAGCAGCGACGCGACCACGCCGCTGCGGCCGTCGTCGCCGCGTCTGCGCGCGAGCGCGATCTCGCTCGTGCGCGGCAGCACCAGCAGCTCGTCCTGCCCGCTTCCGCGCACGACGCGACGGGTGAGGTCGAGCGGGTCGCGCAGCACGATCGCGGGCGCGACTATCCGCCGCCGGCCGCGGCGCCCGAAGCGGGCGACGACGGTGAAGCTGCGCGAGCGCGCGCCGCCGGGCAGCGCCAGCGGCGCCTCCAGCAGCGGGTCCTCGATCGAGACCTGCGGCAGCGGCAGCGGCAGCGCCCCGGTGCCGACCGTCAGCTTGATCGGGAGCGGCTCGTCCTCGACGACCTGGCGGACGGGCAGCGTGCGGGTGACCCTCACGCGTCGCGCGGCCAGCTCGACCCACGCCGGAGCCAGCAGACCCAGCAGCGTGAAGCCGACGCCGGGCACGTACAGCGGCGGCGCGTCGAAGATGCCGGCGATCGCCACCAGCAGCAGCCCGAGCGCGATGACGGCGAGCGCGCGGGTCATCGACCTACAGCGCGGGCACCGCCGCGACCGCGTCGGCGATGACCGTGTCCGCACCGACCCCGAGCGCGTCGGGTGCCAGCACGAGCCGGTGGGAGAGCACCGGCTGCGCGAGCGCCTGCACGTCGTCGGGCTCGACGTGGCCGCGGCCGTAGAGCATCGCGCGCGCCTTAGCGGCGCGCAGCAGCATCAGCCCGGCGCGCGGGCTGGCGCCCAGCTCGACGCGCTCGTCATCGCGCGTCCGCGCCAGCACGCGCACGAGGTACTCGCGCAGCGGCTGCGACGCCTGCACGCGCGCGGCGGTGTCCTGCGCGGCGAGCACCTCGGCGGCGGTCACGACCGGCTCCAGCGCCAGCACGCGGTCGCCCGCGCCGTGGTCGCCGAGCATCGCGACCTCGTGGTTGAGGTCGGGGTAGCCGAGCGAGAGGCGGACCATGAAGCGGTCGACCTGCGCCTCCGGCAGCGGATAGGTGCCCTCGTACTCGGCCGGGTTCTGCGTCGCCAGCACGACGAACGGCCGCGCCAGCTCGTGCGTGTGCACGTCGACGGTGACGCGCCGCTCCTGCATGCACTCCAGCAGGCCCGACTGCGTTCGCGGCGAGGCGCGGTTGATCTCGTCGACGAGCACGACGTTGGCGAAGACCGGCCCGGGGCGGAACTCGAAGCGCGCCTCGCGCTGGTTGTAGATGTTGGTGCCGACGACGTCGGCGGGCAGCAGGTCGGCGGTGCACTGGACGCGCGCGAACTGGCAGTCGATCGAGCGGGACAGCGCGCGTGCGAGCGCCGTCTTGCCGACGCCCGGGTAGTCCTCCATCAAGACGTGGCCCTCGGCCAGCAGCGCGACGATCAGGTGCTCCAGCGTGCGCGACTGCACCTGCACGGCGGCGCGGACGTTCTCGACGATGCGGCGGGCGGTGCCCGCCGCCGCCTCACACTCGTGCGGTGCGATCGGCGGCAGGTCCAGCGGTTCCATCGGCAGCTCCGTCTGCGGTGGCGGTCGTGCGCAGCCGCACGACCTCGTCGAGGATCGCGGCGGCGATCTCGCCCTTCGGCGCGCGCGGCAGCGGCCGCTCGCGGTCGGGGGCGACGATCGTCACCTCGTTGTCAGGGGTGTCGAAGCCGATGCCCGGCTGCGAGATGTCGTTGACGACGATCGCGTCGAGCCGCTTGCGCGCGAGCTTGCCGCGCGCGAAGTCGAGCGCGCCGTCGCCATGCTCGGCGGCGAAGCCGACGACCGTCTGTCCGGGCCGGCGCTGCGCGGCGAGCGCCAAGAGGATGTCGGGCGTCGCCTCCAGCTCGATCGCGGGCGGCGGGCCGGCGTCCTTCTTGATCTTCGCGTCGGGCGGCGCGACCGGGCGGAAGTCGGCGACCGCGGCGGACATCAGCAGCACGTCGCAGCGCGGGAACTCCTCGCCGCAGGCGTCGGCGAGCTGGGCGGCCGTCTCGACGTCGCGGTAGACGACGCCGGGCGTGCGCTCGAGCGCGACGTTGGCGGCCAGCACGGTGACGGCGGCGCCGCGGCGCGCGGCCTGCTCGGCGAGCGCGAAGCCCATCCGGCCGGAGGAGCGGTTGCCGACGAAGCGGACGCTGTCGATCGGCTCGCGCGTGCCGCCCGCGGTGACGAGGATGCGCAGACCGGCGAGGTCAGCGCGCTTCGCCAGCACCGCCTCGACCGCCGCCAGCAGCTCGGCCGGCTCGGCGAGACGGCCGGCGCCGAACTCGCCCTTGGAGGCGAGCTGACCGTGGCCGGGGTCGATCACGTGGACGCCGCGCTGGCGCAGCGTCGCGACGTTGGCGCGCGTCGCGGCGTGCTCCCACATCGCGTCGTTCATCGCCGGCGCGACGAGCAGCGGACAGCGCGCGGCGAGCGCTGCGCTGGTGAGGAGGTTGTCGGCGAAGCCGCCCGCCAGCTTGGCGAGCGTGTTGGCCGAGGCCGGCGCGATCAGGAAGACGTCGGCGTTGCCGACCAGCGCGAGGTGGCTGATCGGCGCATGCTCCGGGGGTGCGTCGCCGGGAAAGGCGCCGCGGGCGGGGTCGGGCTCGAACTCGCTGCTGAGCACCGGTGCGCCGGTGATCGCCTCGAAGGAGGCGGCGCCGACGAACCGCTCGCTCGTCGGCGTCTGCACGACACGGACGCTGTGGCCGGCCTTCGTCGCCAGCCGGATCGTCTCGAGCGCCTTGTAGGCCGCGATCCCGCCGCTGACGCCGAGCAGGATCCGGGCCACGACCGTCCGTCCCCCTCTACCGCCGGGCTAGCGGTAGTGGTACTTGATCTTGCCGTCGGCCACTTCCTCGAGCGCGATCGTGAGGTAGTTCTTCGAACGCGTCTCGACCATCGGGGGCGGGAACTCGTCGAACGTGCCCTCGCCGAGGTTGTGGTAGTACGAGTTGATCTGGCGCGCGCGCTTGGCCGCGACGACGACGCTCGCGTAGTCGGAATCGACGTGCTGGAGAAGGCGGTCGATGCGGGGAGAGATCAAGACGTGGCCTTTCGAGAGGTCATTGACCTCTGATTCTAGCTGCTATTTGCGAAAGTCATTGCCCGCCGCGCCGGACCGCGCTCGCGGCGAGGATCGCAGCCGAGGGCAGCGATGTGGTCAGCGGCGCAGTAGCGCGACGAGTTCGGCGCGCTGACGCTGGGAGAGCCCGCCGATCGTCTTGCTCGGCGAGATGCGGCACTGCGTCAGGACCTTGTTGGCCTTGACACGGCCGTACTTGGGGACGGCGAGCAGCAGGTCGAAGACCTTGGCCGTCTCGATGTAGGTGGGCGGCTCCATCAGCAGCTCGTGGATCGCCGCGCGCCCGGCCTTGAGGTCCCGCTTGAGCTGAGCCCGCTTCGTGCGGATCTCGTTGGCGCGATTGAGCGCGTCCATGCGCTGGTTGAGGGAACGCTCCGGCGCGGTCGCGTGCTTGGGGGCGGTGGGGGTGGCCGGCGGCATGGCGGCGAGTCTACATCTTGGGAGGGGGTTCACAAGCGGCAAGGGACGAATTCGTCTCGACCTCAAGTTGAGGTTCAGCGATGTCGAGAGTCGAGTATCAGATCGCATTGGTTTGCAGGAGTTTTCCCGAGCGGTCGAAGGTGGGCCTGATGTTCTGGTGCCAGAACTCGTGCGTTCCCGGCGGAGCGTTGAGCGGGTCCTGCAAGGCGTCTCCCAGCCCGCAGGCGCATGCCGCCGTGTGATCGGCGCGGCGGCTCCCGCATTCAGTCCGAGGGGCGCCGCAAGAGAGTTTGCAACGCTCCTCGAAAGGGGTCGGTGCCGGGCGCTTGAAGCGCCCGGCGTGAGAACGGTGTGAAGGAGCGGTCGAGCCGCTCAGCCGGCGTGCGTGGAGGCCGGCGCGGCGACCCGCTGGAGCTGCTGGAGGGAGATGACGGTGGGCTCCCCCCTGCTGCCCGCGGCGATCGCCTGAGCGGCCGCCATCGCGCCAGTCATCGTCGTGATGCAGGGGATGCCGGCGGCGATCGCGGCCGAGCGGATCTCCCAGCCGTCGATCCGGGCACCGGTGCCGACCGGCGTGTTGACGACGAGCTGGACATCCCCGCGCTCGATCAGCTCCAGCACGTTGGGCGAGCCGTCGCCGATCTTCTCCAGCGCCTCGACCGGGATCCCCATGCGCTTGATCGCCTGGGCGGTCCCGTGCGTCGCGACGATCCTGAAGCCGAGCCCGTGCAGCGCCATCGCGACGCCGGCCGCCGCCGGCTTGTCGCCGTCGGTGACGGTGATGAAGACCGTCCCCGCCGACGGCAGCACCGAGCCGGCCGCCGCCTGCGCCTTCGCGAAGGCGGTCGGGAAGTCGTGCGCGATCCCCATCACCTCGCCGGTCGAGCGCATCTCCGGTCCGAGCAGCGAGTCGGCGCCGGCGAAGCGGTCGAACGGCATCACCGCCTCCTTGACGCAGACGACGTCGCCGACCGGGTCGGCCGGCAGGTTGAGGTCGGCGATCTTCTCGCCGAGCATCAGGCGGCAGGCGAGCTTCGCCAGCGGCAGGCCGATCGCCTTCGAGACGAACGGGACGGTGCGCGAGGCGCGCGGGTTGGCCTCGATCACGTAGAGGTCGCCGGACTTGTCGACCGCGTACTGGATGTTGATCAGGCCGACGACGCCGAGCGTCTTGGCGATCCCCTCCGTGTGGGCCCTGATCTGCGCCAGCGCGTCGGGGCCGAGCGAGTGCGGCGGCAGCACGCAGGCCGAGTCGCCGGAGTGGATCCCGGCCTCCTCGACGTGCTGCATGATGCCGCCGATCCAGACGTCGTCGCCGTCGCAGAGCGCGTCGACGTCGACCTCGATCGAGTCCTCCAGGAAGCGGTCGAGGAAGATCTCCTTGCCGGAGCCGTGCGCCGCGCCGACGCGCGTCAGGTAGTCCTGCAGGCCGTCGATCGAGTAGACGATCTCCATCGCGCGGCCGCCGAGCACGTAGCTCGGGCGCACCAGCAGCGGGAAGCCGACGCCGGGCGCCTTCGCGAGCGCCTCCTCGGGCGAGTGGGCGGTCGCGTACGGCGGCGCCGAGATGCCGAGCGACTCCAGCAGCCTGCCGAAGCGGCCGCGGTCCTCGGCGTGGTCGATCGCGTCGATCGAGGTGCCGAGGATCGGCACGCCGGCGGCCTCCAGGCCGGCCGCGAGCCGCAGCGGCGTCTGCCCGCCGAACTGCACGATCACGCCTTCGGGCTTCTCGATCTCGCAGACGCCGAGCACGTCCTCCAGCGTCAGCGGCTCGAAGTAGAGGCGATCCGAGGTGTCGTAGTCGGTCGAGACCGTCTCCGGGTTGCAGTTGACCATCACCGCGTCCTTGCCGGACTCGCGCACGGTCATCGCCGCGTGCACGCAGCAGTAGTCGAACTCGATCCCCTGGCCGATGCGGTTGGGTCCGGCGCCGAGGATCACGACGCTCGGTCTGTCGCCGCGCACGACCTCGTTCTCGACGACGCCCGATCTGCGCGGGCGCTCGCGTGCGGAGTAGTAGTACGGCGTGCGCGCGGCGAACTCGGCAGCGCAGGTGTCGACCGACTTGAAGGTGCGCTCGCCGGCCTCGGCGGCCGCGGGATCGAGCGCCAGCTCCTGCAGCTCGCGCAGGAACCACGGGTCGATCTGCGTACGGGCGTGCAGTGTCTCGACCTCGACCCCGCGCCGGAACGCCTCCAGCACGAGGTCGAAGCGGTCCGGTCCCCCCTGCTCCAGCGAGCTGAGCAGCTCCTCGAGATCCTCCGGCGGCACTCCGGGCGAGTCGAGCTCACGCGAGCGCAGCGCCTTCGAGAACGCCTGCTTGAAGGTGCGGCCGATCGCCATCGCCTCGCCGACCGACTTCATGTGCGTCGTCAGGCCGGCGTCGGAGCCGGGGAACTTCTCGAACGCGAAGCGCGGCCACTTGACGACCGTGTAGTCGATCGTCGGCTCGAACGAGGCCGGCGTCGCGCGCGTGATGTCGTTGTCGATCTCCTGCAGCGTGTAGCCGACCGCCAGGCGCGCGGCGATCTTCGCGATCGGGAAGCCGGTCGCCTTCGACGCGAGCGCCGAGGAGCGCGAGACGCGCGGGTTCATCTCGATCACGATGATCTCGTCGGTCGCCGGGTTGACGGCGAACTGGACGTTGGAGCCGCCCGTCTCGACGCCGACCGCGCGGATCACGGCGATCGCCTGGTCGCGCAGCGCCTGGTACTGCTTGTCGGTGAGCGTCTGCTGCGGCGCGACGCAGACCGAGTCGCCGGTGTGGACGCCCATCGGGTCGAGGTTCTCGATCGAGCAGATGATCACGACGTTGTCGGCGTGGTCGCGCATCACCTCCAGCTCGAACTCGCCCCAGCCGAGGACCGACTCGTCGATCAGGATCTGGTCGATCGGCGAGGCCTCGATGCCGCGCTGGCAGATCGCGACGAACTCCTCCTCGGTGCGGGCGATGCCGCCGCCGCGGCCGCCGAGCGTGAAGGCCGGGCGGATGATCATCGGGAGGCCGATGTCGGTGAGCGCGAGGCGCGCCTCCTCCAGCGTCGTGGCGATCGCCGAACGCGGCACGCGCAGTCTCGCCGTCTCCATCGTCTCGCGGAAGCGGTCGCGGTCCTCGGCGCGGTCGATCGCGTCGTAGTTGGCGCCGATCAGCTCGACGTCGAACTTCTCCAGCGTGCCGTCCTCGTAGAGCGCCTTGGCGAGGTTGAGCGCCGTCTGGCCGCCGAGCGTCGGCAGCAGCGCGTCGGGGCGCTCGCGCTCGATCACCTGCGCGACGGGGCCGGGCAGCAGCGGCTCGACGTAGGTCGCGGTGGCGATCTCCGGGTCGGTCATGATCGTCGCCGGATTGGAGTTGACGAGCACGACCTCGTAGCCCTCCTCCATGAGGACCTTGCACGCCTGCGTGCCGGAGTAGTCGAACTCGGCCGCCTGTCCGATCACGATCGGCCCGGAGCCGATGATGAGGATCTTTCTGATGTCGGTGCGCTTGGGCATGGCGTCTCCCGGCTACGCGCCGGCGATCTCCTTGATGAACCGGTCGAACAGGTAGAGCGAGTCGTGCGGGCCGGGGCCCGCCTCTGGGTGGTACTGGACGGTGGCGCCCTGGACCTCGCGCAGTGTCAGCCCCTCGACGGTGCGGTCGTAGAGGTTGACGTGCGTCAGCTCGGCGGCGCCGAAGTCGGTCTCCCAGCGGACCGCCTCGTCGGTCTCGACCTTTTGCTCGCCGCCCGGGCCGAGCACGGCGAAGCCGTGGTTCTGGCTGGTGATCTCGACGCGGCCGGTCTCGAGGTCCTTGACCGGGTGGTTGGAGCCGCGGTGGCCGAACGGCAGCTTGTAGGTCTCCAGGCCGACCGCGCGGCAGAGCAGCTGGTGGCCGAGGCAGATGCCGTAGACCGGCTTCTTGCCGACCAGCTCGCGCAGCGTCTCGACGACGTACCCGAGCGCGGCCGGGTCGCCAGGGCCGTTGGCCATGAAGAAGGCGTCGGCGTCGCCGGCCAGCAGCTCCTGCGCGCTCGTCGTGCACGGGTGCAGCTCGACGGTCGCGCCGCGCTCGCGCAGGTTGCGCACGATCGAGGACTTCACGCCGGTGTCGATCATCGCGATCGTCGGGCCGTCGGAGCCGACGACGCCGCTGCCGAGCGGCTCCAGCCGGATCATCGACGCGGGCGTCACCTCGCGCGCGAGGTCGCGGCCGGTCATCGACGGCTCGGCGGCGATCAGCGCCTGCGCCTCGTCCTCGGACGTGGCCGCCGGGAAGAGGCCGCCGCGCATCGCGCCGCGGTCGCGGATGTGTCGCACCAGCGCGCGCGTGTCGAGGTCGGTGATCCCCGGGATCCCGTGCTCGCGCAGCCAGTCGAGCCAGCCCTGGTCGGCGCCGGGCGCGTCGTCACGGTTGGTCGCCGCGCGCATGATCGCCGCGCGCGCGTGGATCCCGGAGGACTCCATCGCCGCCGCCGAGACGCCGTAGTTGCCGACGTGGGCGGTCGTGAACGTGATCAGCTGGCCGGCGAACGACGGGTCGGTCATCGCCTCCTGGTAGCCGGTCATGCCGGTCGTGAAGACGACCTCACCGACGGCGTGGGTGTCGGCGCCGCAGGCGATCCCGTCGAAGCGCTCACCGTCCTCCAGCAGGACGTAGGCGGTCGCGTCAGCACTGCTCATGTCAGATCACCAGCTTCTGGATCGCCTTGAACTCATCGCTGCCGGCGGCGCCGAGCAGCTCGAAGAGGGCCGTCTCGACCGAGGTCACGATCGCGCCGCTCTCCTGCATCTTGCGCAGCCCCAGCTCGCGGTTGGCCGCTGTGCGGGAGGAGACCGCGTCGCTCGCGACGTGGACCTCGACGCCCTGGCCGAGCAGGTCGTGCGCGGTCTGACTGACGCAGATGTGCGCCTCGATCCCGCAGACGAGCGCCTGATCGCGGCCGTCGAGGTCGAAGCCGTCGGCGCGCGCGGCCGAGAAGACCGTCTTCGGCAGCCGCGGCGTGCCGTCGAGCGCGTCGCGCACGGTCGCGGTCGTCTCGCCGAGCCCCTTCGGGTACTGCTCGGTGACGACCACCGGCAGCCCGAGGATGCGCGCGCCCTGGACGAGGATCGCCGTCTGCTCGGCGACCGCGCCGAACTCCGGCACGGCCTTCTCGAAGCCGTCCTGCACGTCGATCACGACGAGCGCGGTGCGGCCGCGGTCGAGCGTGCGGGCCGGAGCGCTCATGCCGTCACCTCGGCGCCCGCGAGCGCGCGGTGGGCGACGGTGCCGGCGGCGACCGTCAGCCGCACGACGCCGTTGAAGGTGCGGCCGAAGAAGCAGGAGTTCTGCGAGCGACTCGCGTAACCGTGCTCGCCGACGACCCACTCGGCGCCGAGGTCGACGAGCGCGAGGTTGGCCGGCAGGCCGACCTCGATCTTCGGCGTGCAGAGGTCGAACAGCGCGGCGCCGGAGGTCAGCTTCTCGACCAGGAGCGGCAGCGGCAGGATCCCCGGCTTCACCAGCTCGGTGTAGACGGAGGCGAACGAGGTCTCCAGCCCGGTGACGCCGTTGGGCGCTTCCTCGAACGGGACTTCCTTCTCGTGCTTGGCGTGCGGCGCGTGGTCGGTCGCGATGCAGTCGATCGTGCCGTCCTTGAGGCCGGCGATCAGCGCCTGGCGATCGGATTCGGCGCGCAGCGGCGGGTTCATCTTGTAGCGCGTGTCGAGCGTGCGGACGACCTCGTGCGTGAGCGTCAGGTGATGCGGCGAGGCCTCGCCGGTGACCTGCGCCCCTCTCCCCTTCCAGTACGCGAGCGCCTCGACCGACTCGGCGGCCGAGAGGTGCTGGAAGTGCATCCGCCCGCCCTCGAAGGCCGCCAGCGCCGCGTCGCGCGCGACGATCGTCGACTCGCCGATCGACGGGTAGCCGGCGAGGCCGAGGCGGGCGGAGACCTCGCCCTCGTGCATCACGCAGCCGTTGGAGAGCGTCGTGTCCTCCTCGTGCAGGCCGAGCACGCCGCCCGCGAGGCGCTGGTACTGCAGCGCCTTGCGCAGCATGCCGGCCGAGGAGACCGGTCTGCCGTCGTCGGTGAAGCCGAGCGCGCCGGCGTCGCGCAGCTCCGCCATCTCGGTCAGCACCTCACCGCCGAGCCCCTTCGTGATCGCGGCGAGGAAGCCGACCGGCACGCGCGCCTGCAGCTCGGCGGCGTCGCGCAGCGAGCGCAGGACCGGCGCGTCGTCGACCGTCGGCGAGGTGTTCGGCATCGCGATCACGGCCGTGAAGCCGCCGGCCGCGGCCGACGCGGTGCCGGTCGCGAGGTCCTCCTTGTGCTCCTGACCGGGCGTGCGGAAGTGGACGTGCGGGTCGACGAAGCCCGGGAAGAGGTGCAGCCCCTCGGCCTCGATCGTCTCCGTCCCCTCCGGCGCGACGAGCGTGCCAGGGGCGCCGATCTCGGCGATCTCCCCCGCGCGCACGAGCACGTCGCCGGGGCCGTCGAGCCCGCTGCGCGGATCGAGCAGGTGCGCGCCCCGGATCAGCAGCTCGGCCTCGCGACCGCCGCGGAAGAACAGTCCCTTGACACTCATGCGGCGACCTCGATCGGGGCGGGTGTGGTTCTCGCGGCGCCTGCTCCGGCCAGCAGCTCGTAGAGGACGGCCATGCGCACGACGACGCCGGCCTCGACCTGCTGGCCGATCAGCGCCTGCGGCGAGTCGATCGCGTCGCCCGACAGCTCGACGCCGCGGTTGACGGGGCCGGGGTGCATCAGCAGCTGGTGCGGCTGCAGCCGGTCCATGCCGATCTGGTAGCGCATCGCATACTCGCGCAGCGACGGCACGTACGCCTCCTGCATGCGCTCGTGCTGCATCCGCAGGACGTAGACGACGTCGGCCTCGGGCAGGCGGTCGAGCGTCGGCTCGACGGTGCAGCCGAGCGCCTCGATCCCGCGCGGGATCAGCGTCGGCGGGCCGCTGAGCGTGACCTGCGCTCCCATCCGCGTGAACGCGAGGATGTCCGAGCGCGCGACGCGCGAGTGCAGCACGTCGCCGACGATCCAGATCTTGACGCCGTCGAGCGAGCCGAGCCGCTGGCGCAGCGTGAAGACGTCGAGCAGCGCCTGCGTCGGGTGCTCGTGCTTGCCGTCGCCGGCGTTGACGACGGCGGCGTCGGTCCAGCCGGCGACCAGCTGCGCGGCGCCGGCGTGCGGCGAGCGGATCACGATCGCGGCCGGGTCGTACGCGGTCAGCGTCGCGATCGTGTCCTTCAGCGACTCGCCCTTGGCGACCGCGGAGGTCGCGGCGCGGATCGAGACGAGATCGGCGGAGAGGCGCTTGGCGGCCAGCTCGAAGGAGCTGCTGGTGCGCGTCGAGGCCTCGTAGAAGAGGTTGACGACGGTGCGGCCGCGCAGCGCGGGGACCTTCTTGATCTCGCGCCCGGCGACCTCGGCGAAGGAGGCGGCGCGGTCGAGCACGCGCTCGATCCCGGCGCGGTCGAGGTCGTCGATCGACAGCAGGTGTCTCATGCGGGGACCTCCGCGGTTCGCGTGTCGGTGATCGTGACCTCGTCGACGCCGTCGAGCTCCTCGACGCGGACGTTGACGCGCTCCTCGCGCGCGGTCGGAAGGTTCTTGCCGACGTAGTCGGGGCGGATCGGCAGCTCGCGGTGGCCGCGGTCGGCGAGCACGGCGAGCTGGACGCGGGCGGGCCGCCCGTAGTCGAAGATCGCCTCGATCGCCGAGCGCACGGTGCGGCCGGTGTAGAGGACGTCGTCGACGATCACGACGGTGAGCCCGTCGAGGTTGAAGTCGATGTGCGAGGCCTGCACGACCGGCGCGCTCGGGCGCGTCGCGAGGTCGTCGCGGTAGAAGGCGATGTCGATGTCGCCCAGCGGAAGCGGGCCGTCGAGCAGCTCGGAGACCAGCTGGTGCAGTCGCGCCGCGAGGACCGCGCCACGCCGGTGGATGCCGACGATGGCGAGCTGCTGAGCCGGGTTCTTCTCGACGATCTCGTGCGCGATCCGCACGAGCGTACGCCGCATGTCGTCGCGGTCGAGGACGACCTTCGATTCACTCACACTGTGCCTTCCTGGCCTCACGGGACCGGGTTAAAGGGACTGCGGCAACCCTAGCAACGGTGTGGGACGCGGCGGCGCCCGGGTGGCCGCGCGGGTCCGCGCGGCTCGCGCGGCGCCGCTCAGCGGCGGTCGAGCTTGATCTGGACCGTCGAGCCGCGCTCGAGCGCGATGCCGGCGGCCGGGTCCTGCTCGACGACCTCCCAGTTGGAGTCGACGATCGAGCCGAAGAAGCCGCCCTCCTCCTCCTTCACCATGAAGCCGGCGCGCTCCAGCCGCTCGTGCGCGACGTCGAGCCGCTCGCCGACGACGTCGGGCACGGCGGTCTTGGTGACGACGGTCTCGTCGCCGGTCGGCGCCTGCACTCTGGAGAGGACCGTCACGGTGCGCGGCGGCGGCGCCTCCTGCGCCTCGCCGATCCCGAGCGCGACGACGAACAGCACGCCGACGAGGAAGCCGGCGGCGGTGCCGAGCGCGACGGCCGTCCAGCTCGCGGGCCGTCTCATCGCGTTCACGGTCCCGGCTCCACGGCGGCGACCTCCGCGGCGGCCGGCGGCGGCACGCGACCGGGATCCCAGCGCACCAGCGCGGGCGCGCCGCGCTCGGGGAACGGCACCTCGATCGCGTCGAAGTCACGCGGCACGACGGTGTCGGCGAAGACGGCGGTCGCCTCCTCGCGGATCTCGCGACCGCCATAGCGGGTCGAGAGGTGGACGAGCGCGAGCAGCCTCACCTCGGCCTCGGCGGCCGCCTTCGCCGCCTGCGCGGCGGTCGAGTGCTGCGTCTCGCGCGCGCGGCCGGCTTCGTCCTGCGCGAACGTCGCCTCGTGCACGAGCACGTCGGCGCGATGGGCGATGTCGATCAGCTCCTCGCAAGGGCCGGTGTCGCCGGAGATCACGAGCTTGCGCCCGAATCGCGTCTCGCCGATCACCTGCTCCGGCGCGACGCCGTTGACGGTCTCGCCGCGCTGGATGCGGCCGAAGTCAGGGCCGGGCGTGACGCCGAGCCGCTCCGCCAGCTCGGCGTCGAATCTGCCGAGCCGGTCGTCCTCGGTGATCGCGTAGCCGTAGGCGGGGCCGCGGTGGTTGACGGGGAACGGCTCGATCACGTACTCGTCGCGCTCGACCATCGCGTCGGGCGGCAGCTCGACGAGCGCGATCTCGTAGCCGCAGCCGCCCCAGACGTGCTTCATCGACGTCATCAGCGCGCGCAGCCCGGGCGGGCCGTAGATCGTCAGCGGCTTGTCGCGCGCGCGCAGGTCGAAGGTCTTCAGCATCCCCGGCAGGCCGAGCCAGTGATCGGCGTGGAAGTGGGTGATGAAGACGTCGGTGATGTCGGGCAGGCCGGCGGAGCGCAGCAGCTGGCGCTGCGTCCCCTCGCCGCAGTCGAAGAGGATCCGATCCGCGCCGCGGCGCAGCAGGATCGCGGGCAGCCCGCGGCGGGCGGTCGGCACCGAGCCGGCGGTGCCGGCGAAGAAGAGCGAGAGGTCCATGGCAGCGTTGTGAGCTTAGGCGGTCGAACCGGGGTCCGGCGCGTCGTCGCGCGTGTCGAGCACGACGTGCTCGAAGGCGACGCGACCGCCTTCCACGCGGGCGATCCCCATCGTGTGGCGCGGCGCCCGCCGTCGCTCGGTCGGGCTGCCGGGGTTGAACAGCTGGAAGCCGCTGGCCGGGTCGGTCTCGTGCAGCGGGATGTGCGAGTGGCCGAAGACGAGCGCGTCGGCGTCGGGGAAGCGCAGCCGCATCCGCTGCAGGCGCCCCTGCGACGGGCCGGCGTCGTGCGTCATCGCGATCCGCACCCCGCCGGGCAGCTCGACGACTCGCTCGGCCGGCAGCTCACGGCGCACCTCGGCGTCGTCGACGTTGCCGTGGACGGCGAGCAGCTCGCCGTAGGCGCGCAGCTCATAGAGCACCTCCGCGCGCACGAGGTCGCCGGCGTGGAGGATCAGGTCGGCCTCCCCCAGCAGCCGCACGCAGGCCGGCGGCAGCGCGCGGTCGCCCTTCGGCATGTGCGTGTCGGAGATGATCGCCAGTCGCATCGGCGTCGCATGATGACCGAAGCGCCGCCGCCGGCGTCCGCGGGAGCCGTTCGCGGCACGGTTCCCGCTGGCGCGATGGCCTGCGCGCGGAGGCGGATCGCCAAGCCCGGTCAGCCGTTGAGAAAGCGGTGGATCGCGGCGTCGGCGCTGTCCTGGAACGCGACGACGGCGAGGTCGCCGAAGATCGTGGCCTGGTCGACCAGCGGCCCGGTCAGCGACCGCGCGCCGCTGCCGTAGAACCGCCCGCCGTCGAACGACGGGTCGAGCACGGCGGTGGTGAGGCGCGCGGTCCCCACGGAGAGCGGATGGGCGAGCCCGAGCCGCGCGCCGACCGGTCCCATCACGACGCGCTCGAACACGAGCCGCTGGAGGGCCGGCATGTCCTGCCCGATGCGGGTGCCGGCCGTCCCGCCGGGGCTCACGGTCGCGAACCGCAGGTGCGGATGGCGTCGGGCCATGGCGCCGATCCAGAGCGCTCCGACGTACTTGGCCTGTGCGTACGCGAGCGAGGCGTCGAACCGTCTGCCGCTGAAGCAGCTTCCGTCGATCGCGGCGGTGAGGTCGTGCTCGTCGGTGCGGGCGAACCGCGGCCGCTTGATGAGCAGCGCCGGGACGCCACGCGCCGCTTCGCTGCCCGTCATCACCACCACCCGCGTCAGCTTCCGCTGCTCGATCAGGGCATCGACGAGCGCGACGTGGCCGAGCACGTTGACGGCGAAGATCGTCGTCGTGCCGCTCGCGGTGAGCGCTTCTGGTCGCGAGCCGCCGGTGCCGCCGGCGTTCAACACCACCGCATCGACGGGGACCGCGAGCGCCGCGCTCAGGGCGCGGGCGGATGCCGGATCGCCGCTGTCGAGGTCCGCGACCTCGAAGATCGCGCGACCGGTCCGCTGCTCCAGTTCGCGTCGCGCCGCTTCGGCGCGCTCCCGGTCGCGGCAGGCGAGCACGACGCGGTCGACCTCGGCGCGCGAGCCCAGCTGGCAGGCCAGCTCCTTCCCGATCCCCGCGTTCGCGCCCGTGACGAGCACAGAACGAACGAGCGACTCAGCCAATGCGATACCTTTCGACTGACTGTTTTATGGATGAAACAGACAGCAGAAATGTAACACGGCCTGCGACGACGCGACTCACGCGCGTGCTCGACGGCGCTCAAGACCCGCCCGGACCAGAGCCGCTCGACGCGTTCCGTGCCGCACGCCGCGCGTTCCTGCGCTCGCAACGGGTCGACATGACGTCGATCGCGGAGGAGCTCGGGGTCAGCCGCGTCACGCTCTACCGCTGGGTCGGCAACCGCGCGGCGCTCCTCGGCGAGGTCATGGCCAGGCTCGCGATCGACACCGCGAGCGCAGAACGGCAGCGGACGACGGGGACGGGCGCGGACGCGCTCGTCAGCGTGGCGACCCACCTCGTCCAGGCGCTGATGGCCTTCCCACCGATGCAGCACCTGCTGCGCACCGAGCCCGACTTCGCGCTGCGTGTGCTCACGACCGCCGAGGGACCAACCGCCGCCCGCATCACCGAGTACTGGACGCGCGAGATCGACGCCGAAATCTCTGCCGGGCGCTTCGCACCCGCCCTCCCGACCGCGGACCTCGCGTATCTCATCGTCCGTCTGAGCGAGTCCTTCGTCTACAAAGAGGTCATCGCCGGCGAGCCAGCCGACCCGGCGCACGTCGAACGCGTCTTCCGCATGGTCCTGCGCGCGAGTTGACCGCCCCGAAAAGGCGGAAGCCCCGCGAGTGCGGGGCTTCCGGTCAGCGCGCCCGGCAGGATTCGAACCTGCGACCTCTTGCTCCGGAGGCAAGCGCTCTATCCACTGAGCTACGGGCGCGTGATCACGCAGCTTACCGTGCGCCGCGGCACGGGGCTCAGTCGCGCAGCCGCTCCTCGTACAGCAGGATCAGCTCCGACAGCGGCACGCCGAGGCCGCGGGCGAGGCGCACGAGCGCGTCGAAGGAGGGATTGGTGCGCCCGCTCTCCAGCGTCGTCAGGTAGTTGCGGCCGAGGCCTGCGGCCTCGCCGACCTCCTCCTGCTTGAGCGCCTTTCGCGCGCGCAGCTCACGCACGGCGACGGCGAGCGCGCGGCGTTCTCTGTGGAGCGAATCGGCCACCGCACAACCCTGCAAGGGTTGCCAGTTGCATTCCACTCGCTCCAACGGGGATCATACCCGCTACAGCGGGGTTCCGCCCTTGTATCCGGGGGTTGATCCCCCGCTTGCCGTCCGCATCCCCCTCGCGGACGGCTGGCCAGCGGGGGCGGCACGTGCGAGACTGAAGGCGCATGGCCGCCCCCGCTCCCGCCGACGACCCGCTCGCCCGCCTCGCGGAGCAGCTCGAACGGCTCAGCAGCGCCAACCTGGCGCTCAGCGAGGCCGCCGAGCAGCTGATCGTGCACGCGCGCGAGGAGCGGACCGCCTTGCGCGAGGCCGCCCGCGAGGCGCGCACCGCCGCGCGCGCCGCTGCCTCCGCCAGCGCGCAGACCCACGCGCTCGCCGACCAGCGGCACGACGACGCGTAGACGCGCCGCCGGCGCGCCTCCCTCCCGCGCGCCGTTTGGAGCCGCGCTGAGCGCGCGTCAGCGGACGCGGAAGGCGGCCGTCGCCTTCATGCGGCATCTGTGCCGGCAGGCGAGCGCGACGTAGCGCCCCGGCGCCACCGCCCGCTCGATCGCGATCGGCGCGACGAAGCTGCCGTCAGCGTTCGTTCTCGCGGAGCCGATCCGGACGGCCTCGGTCTCGGGCAGACCGGCGAGCAGCGAAACGCGCACCAGCGGCGGGAAGCCGCTGCCGTAGAAGACCACTCTGCCGCCGCGCACCGCGGCTCTCGGTCTGACCTCGAGCGTCGGCGCCTTGCGCGCGGCCGGCGCCGCGACGGCCAGCCCGCTCATCACGACCAAGACGGCGGCGAATGCTGCGACCACGGTCCTCCAGCGCATCCAGTGCTCCTCGTTCGACAGCATCGTGCTGCCGCGCATCGTAGGGTCGCGACCGGGTCGGTGCGAGCGGGCGTCGATCGAAGATGGCGCGCAGACCGCCTCGCCGTGAGACGAGACGGCCTGCCCGCAGCTCCCGCGAAGGGAGCGGCCGCCTCAGCGACGCGCCTTCGCCTTCTTCACCTTCAACGTCGCCTTCGCGCTGAACTTCTGCGTGCCGAACGCCGTCGTGGCGACGACGCTGACGCTGCCGCCGCGTCTCTTCAGCTGCTTGGTCGCCTTCTTCGTCAGCTTCAGCTTGACGAGCTTGGACTTGCTCTGGCCGATCCGCGTCGTGGCGGCCTTCGACGACTTGCCCGCGACCGCGGCGCGCAGCGTCGTGGAGCAGACCGCCGGAGCGCTGCTCGGGCAGGCGATCCGCACCGAGGCGACCGTCTTCTGCTTGTTGACCGCGACGCGTTTGATGACGGCCTTGTCTCTCGCCGTCGCCGCACGTCTGACGGTGAGGCCGGTGCCGCCCGTGCCGCCGGCGCCGGTGCCGTTGCCGTTGGAGGTGCCGCCGCCGGAGCCGCCGCCGCCACCCGCGCCGCCGCTGCCGCCGGCGCCCGCGCTGGTCGCTCTGTCGAGGATCGTCGTCGTTCTCTCGATGATCGTTCTCGTCTCTCTGTCGACGCCCGGCGTGTTGCCGACCAGTCTGAGGACGGTGCTGATCTGCGTCGTGAGGAGCGGGTCGAGCGCGCCCGTGGTGTTCCCGAGCATCTCGATCAACTGGTTGACGAGATCTCTCAGCGCCTCCGGCAGCGGTGCCGCCGCGACCTGTCTGAGCAGCGGGATCAGCGGCGCGAGCAGGTCGGCCGTCGGCGTGCCGTTGCCGCTCGTCAGCCCGGTCAGGACTCTGTTGAGCCCGTCGATCACGTCGGGCAGCAGGTCGAGGTCGTCGAGCGGCAGCCCGGCCCCCGATCCCGCCCCGTCGAGCACGCCTGCGAGCTGGTTGAGCAGCGACTCGGCCGGGTCGGGCAGACCGTCGGCCGCGGCCAGTTGACGCAGCAGGTTGGCGACCGGCGCCAGCAGCGCCGGCGCCAGCTGCTCGCCGGCTCTGCCGCTCTGCAGCAGGCCGGTCAGCTGGTCGACGAGGTCTCTCGTCGGCAGTGGCAGCCCCGAGGAGCCGCCGAGCTGGTCGAGGATGTCGGTCAGCGGTCTGAGCAGCTCAGTGGTCGGAGCCGCGCCGCCCTGCAGCAGCCCGAGCAATTCGGCCAGCTGATCCTGCTCTCTGGCGCCGAGCAGACCGCCCAGCAGATCACCGACGGTGCCGAGCAGGTCGTCGAGCAATCCCCGGGTCTGGTACCCGGAGTCCGGCGGCGTCGGTGCCTGTGCTGCGGCGATCGCCGGTGGGGCGATCGCGGTCGTGGCGAGCACGGCAACGGAAACCCCTGCCGCCGTGCGCGGGAAACGTAACATCCGGGAACCTCCCAATCCCCAGCCCCTCCCGAGGGCCAGCGGATGATCGTATGAACCTTCTTTTCCGTCGATCATCGACCAGAAAAGATATGTCTTGATAGTCAGGGTTGACTGACTGACCGCCATGTTCCCCGGAACTCCGATATTGCAGTCGAACTGCGCAGCAAAATGGAGCTTCAGCCACGAAAAACGGCGGCCATTGGCCGCCGTCTGGCACGTCGAAACTCCTGTGACCTGTCGATCAGCCGCCGGCCACCGCCGGCAGGATCGTCACCTCGTCGCCGTCGGAGACCGACGTGTCGAGGCCGTCGAGGAAGCGGATGTCCTCGCCGCCGATGTAGACGTTGACGAAGCGCCGCAGGCCGCCGTCGTCGGCGATCCGCTCGCGCAGCTCACCGAACTCGGCGTAGAGCGCGTCGAGCACCTCGCCGACCGTCGAGCCGTCGACGCTGGCCGTCGACGCGCCGCCGGTGGCGGCGCGCAGCTGCGTCGGGATCTTGACCGTGATCGCCATCAGGCGGCCACCGCGCCGGGGACCTTCGCCTCGAACGCCTCGTAGGTGGCGTCGATCTCGTACGTCTCGAACGTGTCGCGCACGACGTCGAGCGTCTTCAGGCCTTCGCCGGTGATGACGGCGACGACTCTCTCGCCCGGGTCGATGTCGCCGCGCTCGGCGAGCTTCGCGAGCACCGCCGTCGTGACGCCGCCGGCCGTCTCGGTGAAGATGCCGGTCGTCTCGGCCAGCAGCTTGATGCCGGCGCGGATCTCGTCGTCGGTGACCGAGTCGACGCCACCGCCGGTGCGGCGCGCCAGCTCGACGGCGTAGGGGCCGTCGGCCGGGTTGCCGATCGCGAGCGACTTGGCGATCGTGTCGGGCTTAACCGGGCGGCAGATGTCGGTCCCCTCGGCGAAGGCCGTCGCGACCGGTGAGCAGCCGGCGGCCTGGGCGCCGTTCATCGTCGGCACGGTGCCGTTGACGAGACCGAGCTCGATCCACTCCTCGAAGCCCTTGGCGACCTTCGTGAAGAGCGAGCCGGAGGCGATCGGCGCGACGATCCGGTCGGGGATCGCCCAGCCGAGCTGCTCGGCGATCTCGTACGCGATCGTCTTGGAGCCCTCGGAGTAGTACGGGCGCATGTTGATGTTCACGAACGCCCACTCGTGCTCGCCCGCGATCTCGGTGCAGAGGCGGTTGACGTCGTCGTAGTTGCCTCTGACCGCGACCAGGTGGGTGCCGTAGACGCCGGTCGCGAGGATCTTCTGCTCCTCGAGGTTCGACGGGATCAGCACGTAGGAGTCGAGGCCGGCGGCCGCGGCGTGGGCGGCGACGGCGTTCGCGAGGTTGCCGGTCGAGGCGCACGCGATCGTCTGGAAGCCCAGCTCCTTCGCGCGTGCGAGCGCGACGGCGACGACGCGGTCCTTGAACGAGTGCGTCGGGTTGGCCGCGTCGTTCTTGATCCAGACCTCGCGCAGGCCGAGGCGCTCGGCGAGCCGGTCGGCGCGCAGCAGCGGCGTCCAGCCGGCCGGCAGCGTGTCGCGCGGCGGCGCCTGCGTCAACGGCAGGAAGTCGCGGTAGCGCCACAGCGAGTGCGGCCCGGCCTGTATGCGACGACGCAGCTCCTCGGCGTCGACGTCGGTCGTGGCGGCGTAAGCCACCTCGAGCGGGCCGAAACAACGCTCACAGACGTACTTCGCCTCGAGCGGATAGACGGCCTTGCATTCCTTGCATGTCAATGACTCTGGCGGCATATAGAAAAACCTCCGCCGGGTTTCCGTGGCAGAGGTCTGAAGAACCGCCGAACCACATCTCCCAGGCTTGTTGCTTGCCTGATGGAATTGGCACCTTCCCCTTACGGGGGGTTGCCGGGGCTTCGTCGGGCCATAACCCTCCACCCCTCTGGATGCGTACTGCTATGTGCCGGGGAAGTATACGCAGTCGTGTGACGAAGCTGCAACGCGACATTCCGGAAATCGCCAGCACAGGGGTAGAATGACCGGCATGCCGGGCGAGACGAGCAGCGAACCAATGGGCGACGAGCCGCGAAGTCATGCCGAGCTTGCCCAAGCCCCGCTTCACGCGCGGGACCCGCGGTCGCGGCTCCGTCTCGCTTCCGCCCGCTGAGCCCGAGAACGCTCAGCCCGAGGTCGTCGAAGGCCCCGGCGTCCGCTGGATCCACATCGAGCAGCCGCAGCCGAGCCACCGCGCGTGGCTGGAGGAGCGCTTCGACTTCCACCCGCTCGACTACGAGGACGTCTCCTCGCGCAACCAGCGGCCGAAGATCGACGAGTACGACGACTACCTCTTCATCGTCCTGTACTTCCCGCGCTTCGACAAGCAGGTCGGCCGCCTGAACGCGGCCGAGCTGGATCTCTTCGTCGGGCCCGACTTCCTGATCACGCTGCCCAACCAGCCGCTGCAGCCGGTCGAGTACCTGTTCGAGCGCGTCCGCACCAACGACGAGCTGCGCGAGAACTGGTTCGGCAAGGGCACCGGCTACCTGCTCTACAAGATCATCGACGCCTGCGTCGACGCGAGCTTCCCGATGCTGGCGAAGATGGGCAACAAGCTGGAGCGGGTCGAGGACGAGATCTTCGCCGGCAACTCGTCGGAGGTCGTGCGCGACATCTCCAACGTCAAGCAGGAGATCATCAACTTCCGCAAGGTCGTGCGCCCGCAGCGCGCCGTCTTCGGCGACCTCGAGCGGACCAAGCAGCGCTACCTCGCCGAGGACATGGACGTCTACTTCGACGACATCAACGACGCCTCCGAGCGCGTCTGGCAGATGTTGGAGACCTACAAGGAGACGGTCGAGGCGCTCGAGGCGACCAACGAGTCGGTCCTCTCCCACCAGCTCAACGACGTCCTGCGGATCCTGACCGTGCTCTCCGTCGTCTTCCTGCCGCTGACGCTGATCGCCTCGATCTTCGGCATGAACGTGCATGTGCCCGGCGAGGGTCACATCGCGCCGTTCTGGGTCGTGATCGGCGTGATGCTCGGCGTCGGCGGCGGCATGATCGCCTTCTTCCGCAAGCGCAACTGGCTGTGAGCTGGCGCGTCCGCGCGCGTCGCGCCGTCCGGACGCGACCGTCTTTCACGCGTGCGTAACACCGACCGCGTGGCGGAGTACAAAAGAACTGTGACCGCCACCACTTTCGACGCGCTCGAGCGCCTTGCCGGAACGATGGGGTCGACGAAGCCGAGCAAGCGCATGCTGGTGATCGTCAACCCGTACGCGACGACGGTGTCCGACCGTCTCAAGCACCTCGTCGTCTACGCGCTCCAGGGCCGCTACCAGGTCGACTCCGTCGAGACGGAGGCGCGCGGTCACGCGACCGAGCTGTGCCGCGAAGCCGCGCAGGAGGGCTACGACGTCGTCTGCGCCTTCGGCGGCGACGGGACCGTCAACGAGGCCGCCAACGGTCTGACCGGCTCCGGCACCCCGCTGACCTGCCTGCCGGGCGGCTCGACCAACGTCTTCGCGCGGATCCTCGGGATACCGAACGACGTCGTCGACGCGACCGAGCACATGCTGCGGCTCGCCGACGACTGGAGACCGCGCCCGATCGACCTCGGCATCGTCAACGAGCGCCGCTTCCTCTTCACCGCCGGCATCGGCCTCGACGCCAGCGTCACCCGCCGCGTCGACGCGCGCCCGCGGCTGAAGGCCCGCTTCGGCCCGTGGTTCTACGCCTCCGCCGCCGTCGGCGCCTTCACGAAGGACTACGTCGTGCGGCCGCCCAAGCTCGTCGCCGAGATCGGCGGCGAGACGATCGACGGCGTCACGGCGATGGTGCAGAACACGATGCCGTACACCTACTTCGCCAGACGGCCGATCGAGCTCGCCGAAGGGGTCGAGCTCGACGACGGGACGCTCGCTGGCGTCGTGCTGAAGCGCGCCAGCCTGCTCGACATGCCGACGGTGACCTTCCGCGCGCTGTCGGCCAGCGCGCGGATCGTCAAGCACCGCCGCGTGAGCGGCTTCTCCGGCGTGGAGGAGCTGACGATCCGTTCGCGCGACGAGCGCGAGCTGCCGCTCCAGGTCGACGGCGACTACCTCGGCTTCGTGCCCGAGGCGACCTTCGGCGTCGACCACCACGGCCTCCAGATCGTCGCCTGAGGGTGCGCGTCCCCCTCCCCGTCGCGCTCGCCGCCGTCGTCGTCGGCGCAGCGGCGACGCCCGCGAACGCCGCTCCCCCGACGATCGCCGGTTGCCCCGTGATGTCACCCTCCTCGGCCTGGAACCAGCGCGTCGACAGAGCGCCCGTCGCGAAGAACTCGGCGACGCTGATCCGCTCGATCGGCCTCAGCGCGGGCTTCCACGCCGACTTCGGCTCCGGCCGCTGGGAAGGCGCGCCGATCGGGATCCCGTGGACGACCGTCGGCGCCGGCCAGAAGCGCGTCCCGCTGAGCTTCGGCTACAGCGACGAGTCCGACCGCGGTCCTTACCCGATCCCGCCGTCAGCGCCGATCGAGGGCGGCCGCGGCGGTGACGGCGACCGCCACGTGCTCGTCGTCGACCGCTCGACCTGCAAGCTCTACGAGACCTTCGACTCCCATCCGCTCTCCGGCGGCGCCCGCTGGCGCGCCGGCTCGGGCGCGATCTTCGACCTGCGCGGCGGCGACGCGCAGCGGCCGCGCGGCTGGACATCGGCCGACGCCGCCGGGCTGCCGATCCTGCCCGGCCTGGCGCGCTACGAGGAGGTCGCCGCCGGCGCGATCGAGCACGCGCTGCGCTTCACCGCCCCGCGCACGCGCAGCAGCTTCATCGCCCCCGCCCGTCACTTCGCCTCCGACTCCAGCGATCCGGCGCTGCCGCCGATGGGCCTGCGTGTCCGGCTCAAGCGCTCGGTCAGCCTGCGCGGCCTGCCGCCGCAGGCGCGCGTGATCGCCGTCGCGATGAAGCGCTACGGCCTGCTGCTGGCCGACAACGGCTCGCCGTGGTACGTCAGCGGCGCGCCCCACTCCGGCTGGGACAACGACCAGCTGCATGCCCTCGACCGCATCAGCGGCAGCGACTTCGAAGTCGTGAACGCCGCGCGCTGAGCAGCGCGGCGGGCGGTCGGGCCGGACGGTCACGGTTGCGCGCCCGCGAAGCGGCGCCGCGCCCCTCTCATGATGCTCTAATCTTCTGGATTTCGGGGACGGGAAAGGGGGATGCGAGGTCCCCGTGCTGAGCCGTGCGCTGGACGACCTCGACGAAGGAGTTCGACGATGAGACACGTGCGCGCAGCGATCGCCGCAAGCCTTGCGGCGGGCGCGCTCGCGGCATGCAGCCCCGGAGCCGCAGCGAGCGGGGCGCAGCCGGTCACGATCAACACGCCGTTGACGACGATGACCGCCAACAACGCATCGATACGGATCAACACCGCCACCGGCCCGCACATAGCGACCTGTGCGGCCATACAGCTCCCGGCAGCGATAACGCCGGTCGGCAACTTCAGCGTCGCGGCTGGGACCGCCGTGTTCAACGGATGTCAGGTGATGGGAGTCGCGATCGCGGTCACTCAACCGGTCGCATGGTCCGGCATATTCCGCCACCTAGACTCGGGGGCCCTCCGCATCCGGTCGTTCACGCTCGACATGATCGTGCCGATGGGCGGGTTGCATCTGTCGATTCTGGGCTGCCAGTTCGACATGAACGGGATTCCGCTAGCCGATCACGTCTTCGCGGCGGAGCCGTTGCACAGAGTGCTAGTGAACGTGCCGAACATACAGTTCCCCGCCTCGCTAGTGAGACCGATACCGCTACTGCTCACCGTTCGCAACCTGGTGGGCGCGTCGTGTGCGCTGCTGCCAATAGCGAACCTCGACGCCGGGCAGTTGACGGCGAACTTTGCCTTCGCCCCCGCGGTCGTAGGGATGGGAACCTGAGACGACGCCGTGCGGGCGCCGCTCAGGCGCCCGCGCCCGGGGTGACGCGGTAGGCGTCGAAGACCGCCTCGATGTTGCGCAGCTTCGTGATCGTCGTGTCGAGCGTCTTGGTGTCGGCGACCTCGATCACGAAGCGGTTGCGGATCATCGGCGGATTCGACGTGCAGCGCGCATCGACGATGTTGATGCCCGCCTCGCTGAACGTGCGCGCGAGGTCTTCCAGGAGGCGGTGCCGGTCCCAGCCGTCGATGTGGATCTCCACCTTGAACGACGTCGCCGCCTCGCCGTCCCAGGAGACGGGCGTGAAGCGGTCGGGATCCTTGCGCAGGACCTGCACGTTGGGACAGTCCTCGCGGTGGATCGTGATGCCGCGCCCGAGCGAGACGTACCCGACGATCTGGTCGCCCGGGACCGGGCGGCAGCACTTCGCCAGCCGCAGCATCACGTCGCCGATGCCGTCGACGGAGATGCCGAAGCTGGTCGATGAGGTCGTCGGGCGGCGCTCGCGCTGCGGGTTGGTCTTCAGCAGGTCGTCGGCGGCGGTCGGCGTGCCCTCGGCGGCCTCGCCCTGCTTCAGCCGCTGCATCACCTTGTTGACGACCGTTCTCGGCGAGACCTTCGCGGCACCGAGGGCGATGTAGAACTCGTCGCCCTTGCGGAAGCCCATCTCGCGGATGATGTCCGCCAGCAGCGGCGATCCGACGATCCGCTGGGCCGGCAGCCCCTGCTTCTTCAGGTGCTCCTGCAGCAGCTCGCGGCCGGCGTGCTCGGTGTCCTTGCGCGACTCGCTCTTGAACCACTGCTTGATCTTGTTGCGCGCGCGCGTCGTCTTGACGAGCGCCAGCCAGTCGCGCGACGGGCCGCGCTCGCGCTTGGAGGTCAGCACCTCGACGATGTCGCCGGAGCGCAGCTCGTAGGAGAGCGGGACGATCTTGTTGTTGACCTTCGCGCCGACGCAGCGGTGGCCGACATCGGTGTGGACCTCGTAGGCGAAGTCCAGCGGCGTCGCGCCGGCCGCCAGCGACTTGACCTCGCCCTTCGGCGTGAAGACGAACACCTCGTCCTCGAAGAGGTCGACCTTCAAGGTGTCCATGAACTCCTTGGGGTCCGACATCTCCTGCTGCCAGTCGAGCAGGCGGCGCAGCCACTTGAGCTTGCCGTCGCCCTCGTTGGAGGTCGGGTCCTGCTTGTAGATCCAGTGCGCGGCGATGCCGAACTCGGCCATGTCGTGCATCTCACGCGTGCGGATCTGGATCTCCAGCGGGCGTCCCTCGGGCCCGATCACGGTCGTGTGCAGCGACTGGTACATGTTGAACTTCGGCATCGCGACGAAGTCCTTGAAGCGGCCGGGCAGCGGCTTCCAGAGCGAGTGGATGACGCCGACCGCGCCGTAGCAGTCCTTCACCGAGTCGACGATCACGCGCATGGCGGTGAGGTCGTAGATCTCGTTGAACTCGCGACCCTTTCTCGTCATCTTCGAGTAGATCGAGTAGAAGTGCTTCGCGCGCCCGGAGATCTCGGCGTGGATGCCGAGCGCGTCCAGTTCGCGCGCGACGAAGGCGCCGGCCTCGTTGACGTAGCGCTCGCGCTCGGCCCGCTGCTGGTTGACCAGCCCCTTGATCTCGTTGTACTTGCGCGGGTGCAGCGTCGCGAACGCGAGGTCCTCCAGCTCCCACTTGATCGCGTGGATGCCGAGGCGGTGCGCGATCGGCGCGTAGATGTCGAGCGTCTCCTTCGCCTTCTCGATCTGCTTCTGCTTCGACATCGCCTCGATCGTGCGCATGTTGTGCAGGCGATCGGCGAGCTTGATCAGGATGACCCGGATGTCCGAGGCCATCGCGACCATCATCTTGCGGTAGTTCTCGGCCTGTGCCTCGTCGCGCGACTGGAAGGTCAGGCCCGTCAGCTTCGTGACGCCGTCGACGAGCCCGGCGATCTCCTCGCCGAACTTCTCCTGCACGTCCTCGAGCGACGCGCTCGTGTCCTCGACGGTGTCATGCAGCAGCGCCGCGCACAGCGTCTCGGTGTCGAGCCGCATCCCGGCGCAGATCTTCGCCACCCCGACGGGGTGGATGATGAACTCCTCGCCCGACTTGCGCCGCTGGTCGGCGTGGTGCTCGCAGGCGTAGACGAACGCTCGCTCGACCTGCGCGCGGTCGATCTCCAGCGGGCTCTCGGCGGCGTGCTCCTCGACGATCGCGAAGAGGTCGCCGAGCAGCTCGCGCTCGGAGGCGGAGAGGCCGGCCGCGTCGACCGGGCTCGGCACGATCGGATGATCGACGCCGTCGACGGGCATGCGACCGCCGCCGACCTCGGTCTCGGCATGGGCGACCGCGGCCTCGCCGTTGGCGCGGCCGTTTGCCCGCGTCAGGCGGGCGGTGGTCCGTCCGTTGGTGTCGTTGCCGTCTCGAGCAGAAATCGCTGGCCGTCCTCGTATCGCGCTGTGGCGGCCCGGAAGGTCGCGGAACGTTCGAGCTCTGTGCGCTCACCGCTCACGACCGCAAGGGCCTGCAGCTCCCGGTCGAGGCTGACGAGCTCCAGCTCCTCGAGGATCGTCACCAGCCGAGCGGCTGACTGCACCGAACGGCCGTGCCCATCCCCGCGAAGCAGGCGCCCGAACTCCTCGCCGGCCACTCCCCCGCGGTCCCGAAGGGCCCGGTAGAGCGGCACGAGCGCAGCACGGATGCCGTACTCCGACTCATGGATCTGCACCGCAAATCGTAGCTCAGCGTCGGACCACGTCAGATGCGTCCACGATTTCGCCCCCTGGAGGCTGCTGGCGCGCATGCGCGCGTCCTGCAGCCGGGACGCCGGCGGGTCGAGCACGACGACGTGATCGAAGCCCTGTCCCAGCTCCGGAGCGCGCTCCAGGTCGGCGTGCGAGACGAGCGAGAAACCGCCGGCGCGGGCGGCCAGCGCCTCCAGCCGGCGGGGCACGTCGGCACAGACCGCGAGCACGGCGGCCCCGCCGGCGACGAGGTCGCTGACGACCGCCAGGCCGCTCTCGCCGCGGCGGTCGGCGACGAGGCCGTAGGAGAACGGCGACGGCGCCTCCGGCGGCTCCGTGGCGCGCGGGCCGCGCAGGCGCTCGAGCTCCGTCAGCGTCGCGGCGAGCCACGCCGTCGGATCGACCGGCGCCGCAGCGAGCACGACGATCGGCTCCCGTTCGGGAACGGAGGCGTGGCGCAGCAGCAGCCGCGGCTCGACGGCCCCGTTCCACTCGTTGCGCTCCAGCCGGAAGGTCGCGTCGGACGGCGTCTGCTCCGGCACCGGGAGCCTGCCTTCGCAGCCGAACGCGACCGCGCGGCAGCGGGCGCCGCCGGCGCTGACGCTGAAGCGGGCATGTCTGCCCTCCTGCCCCATCGGCCGCAGCTCGCCGAACTCGGCGCCGGGCACGAGCAGGTTGACCTTCGGGTTGCCCATCCCGGTCGGCTCCAGCCGCGCCAGCTCGTCGGCGAGCGCGAGCCCGAGCGCCCTGCCGCCGACGACGGCGTCGACGCGCTCGACGGGGATCAGGTCCTCGGCGCTGAGGTGGGTCGCCGCGTGCGCCTCGAAGGCGGCGCGCAGCTCCTCCACCCTGTCGGCGCCGATCGTGACGCCCGCGGCGGCGCGGTGGCCGCCGTAGCGCTCCAGCAGCGGCGCGGCGGCGTGCAGCGCGCCGAGCAGGTCGAAACGCGGGATCGAGCGGCCCGAGCCGGTCCCTCTGCCACTGTCCGGGTCGAGCGCGATCAGCAGCGCGGGGCGGTTGGTTCTCTCGACGACTCTGGAGGCGACGATCCCGATCACACCGGGATGCCAGCCCTCGCCGGCCAGCACATACGCCGGCCGCTCGCCCAGCTCGCGCACCTGCGCCTCGGCCTCCCACAGGATCCGCTGCTCGGTCATGCGCCGCTCGGCGTTGGCGCGGTCGAGCTCCTCGGCGATCGAGGCGGCGCGGTCAGGGTCCTCGGTCAGCAGCAGCTCGACGCCGGCGTCGGCGCGGTAGAGGCGGCCGGCGGCGTTGATGCGGGGCGCGAGCCGATAGCCGACAGCGCCGGCGTCGAGGCCGCTGGGGTCGACTCTGGCGACCTTCATCAGCGCGCGCAGGCCGACCTTGCCGGTCGAGGCGAGCGCGCGCAGGCCGGCGCGCACGAGGCGGCGGTTCTCGCCCCGCAGCGGCACGAGGTCGGCGACCGTCGCAAGCGCGACGAGGTCGAGGTCGTCGTCGGCGGCCGCCGGATCCTGCCCGGCCGCGGCGTAGAGCGCCTGCGCGAGCTTGTAGGCGACGCCGCCGGCGCAGAGGTCGGGGAACGGATACGAGCAGATCCCCGGGTGGACGATCGGCGCGTCCGGCAGCCTGCCGTCGGCGCGCGGCTGATGATGGTCGGTGACGACGACGTCGAGCCCGGCGGCCCGCGCCGCCGCGACCTCCGCGACCGCGGTGATCGCGCAGTCGACCGTCACCAGCAGTCTCGTCCCGCGCGCGGCGAGCCGGTCGACCGTCCCCGGCGAGAGCCCGTAGCCATCGTCGATCCGGCTCGGCAGGAACCAGTCGACGTCGGCGCCGAGCCGCCGCAGCGCACGCAGCAGGATCGCGGTCGAGGCGACCCCGTCGACGTCGTAGTCGCCGTGGATCGTGATGCGGGTGCCGGCCCGCACGTGGCGCATGATCGTCTCGACGGCGACGTCGATCCCCGCGAAGGCGCTGAAGGGATGCTGCTCCTCGGCGGCGAGGAAGGCGCGTGCCGCCTCGGGGTCGGCGTAGCCGCGCCGCACCAGCACCTGCGCGAGGGTGCGGCTGCAGCGCAGCGCCATCCGCAGCGCCTCGACCGCCGCGACGTCGCACGGCGCGAGCGCGATCCGGCGCTCCGGCGGGGCGCACGGGGTCGCGTCGGGGGCCAGCTCGGGCGAGACGGGTGAAGCGGCGAGCGGTGGCAGCGTGGCGGACACGGACACCCAGGCTACGGCGCACCCCCGACGGACCGCTTCACGGCTGGCGCCGGCGGCAGCGGGCGGCGGGCGCCGCAACGCTCGCGACCTTCTAGCCTGACTCCCGTGCCCCCGACACCGATCGACTACCGCCCGCTGGCGCCGGCAGAGTTCGACGCCTTCGCCGACAACCTCGACCTCGCCTTCCACGAGACCTCGACCGCGGCCAAGCGCGACAGATGGCGCGCGCTGCTCGACCTCGACCGCACCGTCGCGGCGTTCGACGGGCCTCAGCTGGTCGGCACCTCGGGCGCCTACGCGCAGCGGCTGTCGATCCCCGGCGGCGAGCTGCCATGTGCCGGCGTGACCGTCGTGACGGTGCGGCCGACCCATCGCCGCCGCGGGATCCTCACGCGGATGATGGCCGAGCTGATCGAGCAGGCGCAGGCCGCCGGCGAGCCGCTCGCGTCGCTGTGGGCCGCCGAGGGCGGGATCTACGAGCGCTTCGGCTACGGCGTCGCCTCGCGTCGCCAGCGCCTCTCGCTGCCCGGCGGCGCCGCCGCGCCGCGGCCGCGGTTTGACGCCGCGAGCGCGCCTGACCGCGCGGCGCCCGCCCACGCTTCGGCGCCCGCGCACGCGTCGACGTCCGCCCACACGATCGAGCTGCTGCCGCTTGACGGCGCCGCCGACCTGCTCGACCCGCTGTGGGAGCGGCTGCGGGCGCGGCGGCCGGGGATCCCGGCGCGCACGCGAGCGTGGTGGACGCGCCGAATCCTCACCGACTTCGAGGAGGAGCGTCATGGCGCGATGCCGAAACGGCTCGCGCTCGTGCGCGACGACGCAGGCGCGCCGCAGGGCTATGCGATCTACCGCGCCAGGGGCGGCGGGCCCCACACCGATCCCGTGCTCGAGGCGCTGGAGCTGATCGCGCCCGATCCGGAGGCCGAGGCGGCGCTGTGGGGCTATCTCGGCAGCATCGACCTCGTCTCGCGGATCGACGCCTTCGACCGGCCGCTCGACGATCCGCTGCCGTACCGCTACGCCGACTTCCGCCAGCCGTGGCCGGTCGAGCCGGCGTGGCCCGACGCGCTGTGGCTGCGGCTGCTCGACCTGCCGGTCGCATTGGAGGCGCGTGCCTGGCACGGCTCGCTCGACCTGACGCTGGAGGTCGCCGACGCGCGCCTGCCGCTCAACGCCGGGCGCTGGCGGCTGCAGGTCAGCGCCGACGGCACGTCACGCTGCGCGCGGGGTGACGGCGCCGCCGACCTCGCGCTCGACGTCGCCGCGCTGGGCGCCGCCTACCTCGGCGGCACGACGGTGACGATCCTCGCGGACGCCGGCCGCGTCGTCGAACTGACGCCCGGCGCGCTCGACCGCTTCGACGCCGCCCTGCGCGTCCCGCGGCTGCCGTGGACGCCGGAGTTCTTCTAGCCCTGAAACGACGACGCGCCCCTTGTAGGGGCGCGTCGATCCAGCTTCAGATTCATGCGGGCGCGTTACGCGTCCACAGGGCTCCAGCCGGCCTTTCTCTCGCGCCGCAGCCCCTCGAAATAGCAGAGGCCGAGGCCGATCAGCGCGCCGGGGATGCCCTCGGCGGCCGTCAGGATCGAGACGTCGTCGTTGCCGGGCACGCTGAAGCCGTTGACGATCAGGCCGAACAGCGAGGCCCCGATCATCGCCGCCAGGAATGCTCCGACGATCCCGCCCCAGTAGTGGTCCGGCAGGAAGATGGTGAAGTGCCAGATCGCAAGTCCGATCATGACCCACACGAGCATGCCCATCAGCGCGGCCTCCCATGGCGGCGGCGGCGCGGTGGTGCCGGTCTTCTCGGCTCGTTCACCATGCCATCGTTCTCAGGTTCGTCGGGTGCGCGACCGTCGGGATCGCGCGCCGGCGGCGGCGGGGGCGGCGGTGAGGCCGTCGCCGTGCGGGCGCGGCGTGGCGGGCGGGTGACCGCCGCCGCGCCGTCCTCGACGTCGATGTCGCGCTTCATCTCTTCGAACTCGTCGGCGCTGACGCCGCGCTCCGGATCGTCGGGCGCCGTCAGGCGACCGCGTCTGCGCACCTTGCGCTCCGGCTCGACGTCTACCGGCGCGCCGGAGGTCGCGAGCGCGTACGGCGGCACGATCCCGCCGTTCTCGGCCTTGATGCGACGACGACGCGTCGTGTAGACCTGCTCGCGCTCCTTCCAGTGCCACAGCACCGGACCGGCGATGAAGACCGACGAGTACGCGCCGGAGAGCACGCCGACGAGCAACGCGAAGGCGAAGTCCTGCAGCGTCTCGCCGCCGAAGATCATCAGCGCCAGGATCGGGATGCCGGTCGACAGCGAGGTGACCAGCGAACGCGTCAGCACCTCGGACATCGAGCGGTTGACGATCTGCGAGAAGGCGGCTCGCGGCATGCGCGGCATGTTCTCGCGGATTCGGTCGAAGACGATGATCGTGTCGTAGAGCGAGTAGCCCAAGACCGTCAAGAGCGCCGCGACCGTCGACGCCGTCACCTCCCGGCCCGTCAACGCGTAGATGCCGCTCACGATCAGGATGTCGTGCGCCACGGCGATCAGGACCGGCACCGCGAATCTCCACTGGAAACGGAGCGCGATGTAGGCGGAGATCACGAACAGCGACGCGATGATCGCGACGATCGCGTTGTTGGCGATCGTCTCGCCGAAGCTCGGCCCGACCGACGAGCTGGTGAAGTTGGTGACGCCGCCGAAGTCTCTCTCCAGCGCCGTTCTCAGCTCCTGCACCTGCGTCGGCTCCAGCTGCTCGGTCGAGATCTGGACCACGTTCGGCCCGAGCGCCTCGTTCTGAACTCTCTGGATCTTCGCGTCGGAGGCGCCGACGGACTCGAGCGTGGCGCGCACCTCGCTCTCGTCGGCGGGCTGCACCAGGTTGGTGGTGACGCGCGTGCCGGAGGTGAAGTCGATGCCGAAGTTGATCCCCTTCGACCCGATCGCCAGGGCGCAGATCAGGAGGATGATTCCCGACAGCGAGAAGAACCATCTGGAAAGCCCCATGAAGTCGGCGTTCCATCTGTGGCCCTCGCCGCCGGCACCGAGGGCGGATGGGCGCGCGAGCAGTCTCGTCTTGCCCATCGTCGTGAGTATCGCCTGGGTCGCGAGGACCGCGGTGAAGAGCGAGACGAGCGTGCCGACGCCGAGCGTGAAGGCGAAGCCCTTGACGCCGGCGGTCGCCAGCATGAAGAGGATGAACGCGACCATCACCGTCACCACGTTGGCGTCGATGATCGCCGTCAGGCCCTTGCGGTAGCCGACGGAGATCGCGGCCGGCACGGACCGCCCGGCCCGTACCTCCTCTTTCACGCGTTCGAAGATGACGATGTTCGCGTCCGCCGCGACGCCGATCGTGAGGATCGTGCCGGCGATGCCGGGCAGCGTCATCGTGATCGGGACGAGCTTGATCAGCGCGTAGAAGTAGACGCCGTAGATCAGGAGCGCGACCGTCGCGATCACGCCGAGGATGCGGTAGAAGGCGACGAGGAACAGCGCGACGAGCGCGAGGCCGACGGCGCCCGCCAGCAGGCCCTCGTTGAGCGCCTGCTTGCCGAGCGTCGCGGAGACCTGCGACTGCGAGATCAGCTCGAGGCCGATCGGGAGCGCGCCGAGCTTCAGCAGGTTGGCGAGGTCCTGTGCGGACTGGATCGTGAAGCCGCCCTCGATGATCGCGCCGTTCTCGCCGTCGATGCCGTCGGGGAGGCGCTGCGGATCGATCGATGCGACCGAGATCAGCTTGCCGTCGAGCGCGACGGCGAAGTGCTGGGCGACCGTCGCCGAGGTCGTGCCGGGAAGCGCCAGGCTCTGGCCGCGCTGCGAGATCTCGCGCGTGACTCTCTGGAACGCGTCCTTGCCTCTGTTGGTGAATCTGAACTCGACGTCCGGCTGCTGCGACTGGTTGAAGCCCTGCGCCGGGTCCTTGATGTCGTTGCCGGAGAGGGCGACGTTGTCGCGCAGCACGTAGAAGCGCGCGGCGGGGTCGTCGATCTCGATTCTCTCGCCGGCGCCGCGCGTGACGGCCTGCAGCACGACCCAGCCCTGCGGCACCTCGAACACCTGGGTGCCGGCCGGGAGCGACGTCGCTCTGCTGTCGATCGCGGAGACGAGGTCTCTCTCGGTCTTCTCCGGACCGGCGAGGTATCTGCCGTCTCTGTCGAAGGCGTAGTACGCCGAGCCCTCGCGGGAGCCGCCTCTGGAGTCCGTCGACGCTCTCTGTCTCGACGCGAGTCTGACGGCGTCGAGCAGCGTCTGGCCGCGCGATGCGTCGCCACCGGCCTGGCTGATGCCGGTCGCCGTCGGCTCCTGGGAGGCGAGCTGCGGGGCGACGAATCTGCCGTCGGGCCCGAGGACGTTCTCTTCCCAGTCGTAGAAGTAGAGCTGCGCCGGCGTGCCGACCTGGGCCTTCGCGCGCTCGATGTCCTGCACCGAGGGAAGGCCGACAGAGATCTGGTCACTGCCTGCGCGCACGATCTCCGGCTCGCCGACGCCGAGCTGGTCGACACGGTCGCGGATGATCTCGACCGCGCGGTCGACCGCCTCTGCGGTCACTCTCGGGACCTGCGGGGTCGGCTCGCCCTGGTAGACGAGCTCGACGCCGCCTTCGAGGTCGAGGCCGAGCTTGGTGTCCTTCGTCGCGATGACGATGCCCGAAGCTGCGAGCAGCCCGATGACGAGGAGAAGGATGAGGCCAGTGCGGCGACGTTCGTTCATTGGTCGGTGATGCTACTTGGAGGGAGTGAGCACGAGCAGCAAGCCGCCGTCGTCGTCGTAGGCGGGAAACAAGTCGGCAACAGCTTGCGCGGGGAGGTCGCCCTCCGCGTTGACGGTGACCGGTCTCCCTAGAGCGCGCACGCCCCATTCGAGGACCGTGCCGACGGGATCGTCGCCGTTGGGAAAGTCGAGGCCGAGCACTTCGCGCACCGAGCGGCCGATGACCCTCTCGTCGTCGAGCCCGGTGAGCTCGAAGGAGCCGCGCCCGCAGCCGATCACGCGACCCTCGCGGTCGCAGACGAAGAAGGCGGCGTTCGGCGCCGGGTAGTAGTCGTCCAGCAGCTCGAAGAGAAAGCCGAAGCCGCACTTCGCGCACCCCTTCGGGACGCGTGTGAAGCCAGCATTTCGATCGCTCTCCGAGGTGCGGTTCCCGCAGTTCGGGCAGATGAAGAGATGGGCCATCGCGTGCCTAGGATACGTGGGTCGGACTGAAGCGCGGGTTGGGAACCGTTCAAGGCGACCTAAAGCGCGACAGGCACGAATCCGAAGTTCGGCGCATGGCGGCCGATCCGGCGTTCGCGCACGTCGCGCAGAAGTTGTTGTCAGAACAGCTTGACGGCGTCGGCGGGTGGCTCGATGCCGAGATGCGTCCACGCTCGGCGGGTCGCGACGCGGCCGCGCGGGGTGCGCTCGATCAGGCCACGCTGGAGCAGGTACGGCTCGTAGACGTCCTCGACGGTGTCCTGCTCCTCGCCGACCGCGACGGCGAGCGTCGAGAGGCCGACCGGGCCGCCGCCGAACATCTCGCAGATCGCGCGCAGCAGCTCGCGGTCGAGCCGGTCGAGGCCTTCGTGGTCGACCTGCAGCAGGTCGAGCGCGTGGGCCGAGATCGCCTCGGTCACGACGCCGTCGCCGCGCACCTCGGCGTAGTCGCGCACGCGCTTGAGCAGACGGTTGGCGACGCGCGGCGTGCCGCGGCTGCGGGCGGCGATCGCGCGCGCGCCGGCCGGCTCGATCTCGATCCCCAGCAACGACGCGGAGCGAGTCACGATCCGGCCGAGGTCGTCGGGACCATAGTGCTCGAGGCGGTGCTGGATCCCGAAGCGGTCGCGCAGCGGCGTGCTCAGCAGCCCGGCACGGGTCGTCGCGCCCACCAGCGTGAACTTCGGCAGGTCGAGCGTGACCACGCGCGCGCCCGCGCCCTGGCCGACGGTGATCGGCAGCTGGCCGTCCTCCATCGCCGGGTAGAAGGTCTCCTCCAGCGCCCGCGGCAGCCGGTGGATCTCGTCGACGAAGAAGACCGCGCGCGGCTCAAGCGCCGTCAGGAAGGCGGCGACGTCGCCCTTGCGCTCCAGCGCCGGACCGGCCGTCTGTATGAAGGGCACGCCCAGCTCCTCGGCGACGATCTGCGCCAGCGACGTCTTGCCGAGCCCGGGCGGGCCCGCGAGCAGCACGTGGTCGAGCGCGTCGCCGCGCGCCGAGGCCGCCTCGATCGAGACCGCCAGCTGCTCGCGCACCGCCTCCTGCCCGACGAAGTCGTCCAGCCGCCGCGGGCGCAGCGTCGTCTCGGCCTCGTCCTCCTCGGGCAGCGCGCCCGGCGTCTGGATCCGCCCGCCGCTCATCTGCGCGAGGTCCGCAGCGCGTGGGCGATCAGCTCTTCAGGAGTCTCGCCCGGGGCTCTGGCGAGCAGCCTCTCGGCCTCCTCTGGCGAGAAGCCGAGCCCGACGAGCCCTTCGCGCGCGAGCGTGCGCGGGTCGTCGGAGGCGGTCACCGATATCGCGTCCTCGGGCAGCGTCACGCCGGCCTTCTCGCGCAGCTCGACGATGATCCGCTCGGCCGTCCGTCTGCCGATCCCAGGAACGGCCTGGAAGCGCTTCGCGTCGCCGCCGGCGAGCGCGGAGAGCAGCTCGCGCGGCGTGCCGCCCGACAGCACCGCCAGCGCGACCTTCGGGCCGACCGACTGGACGCCGAGCAGCATCAGGAAGAGGTCGCGCTCCTCCTCGGTCGCGAAGCCGTACAGCTGCAGCGCGTCGTCGCGCACGATCAGGTGGCTGTGGAGCGTGACCGACTTGCCGGCCGCCGGCACCTGCTTGAGCGTCTCGCTGGAGACGGCCAGGCGGTAGCCGACCCCCTGCACGTCGACGACGACGTCGCCCCCGCTCGGCGGCGACGGGCGGCGGCCGGCCACCTCCCCGCGGACGAGCGCGATCACGCGGTCACCAGCGCGGCGGCGAGCGGCGCGCGGTTGGTGTGGCAGATCGCGACCGCGAGCGCGTCGGCGGCATGGTCAGGGCGCGGCAGCTCGGTCAGCGCCAGCAGGCGCTGGACCATCTGCTGGACCTGCAGCTTCTCGGCGCGCCCGTTGCCGCAGACGGCGTTCTTGATCTGCTGCGGCGTGTAGGAGCTGCACGGCAGATCGTGCTGGCCCGCGGCCAGCAGCACGACGCCGCGCGCCTGGCCGACCGCCATCGCCGACCTCGCGTTGGCGCCGAAGTAGAGGTCCTCGATCGCGAGCGCCGCCGGCGCGTGCTCGGCGATCAGCTCGCAGACGCGCGCGTGAATCGCGGCGAGGCGGCGCTCCAGCGGCAGGCCGGCCGCCGTCTCGATCACGCCGCCGTCGAGCGCGACGGTGCGTCCGCGCCGGCTGGCGACGACGCCGTAACCCGTGTTGGCGGTGCCGGGGTCGATGCCCAAGACGATCATCTGTTCGTATTCTGCGGCAGGAGGCGGACGCCTCCCCCGCGCTCAGCCGGCGATTCGTTCCAGAACGTCCGCGTCGACGTCGAAGTTCGCGTGGACCTCGTTGACGTCGTCGTTCTCGTCGAGCGCGTCGATCAGTCTCAGCAGCTTCGTCGCGGCGTCCTCGTCGAGGTTGACGCGCGTCTTCGGGCGCTGCGTCACCTCGGCGTTCTGGATCGCGACCTCGGCCTCCTCGAGCGCCTTGCGGACGCCCGAGAGGTCGGAGGGCTCCGTGAGGATCTCGAAGACGTCCTCGTCCTGCTCGATGTCGAGCGCGCCGGCGTCGATCGCGACGATCAGGTCGTCCTCGGAGTATCTGTCGGCGTCGACGACGATCACGCCCTGTCTGTCGAACAGGTAGGCGACCGAGCCGGGCTCGCCGAGGCTGCCGCCGTGCTTGGAGAGCATGTGACGGACGTCGGCGCCGGTGCGGTTGCGGTTGTCCGACAGCGCCTCGATCAGCAGCGCGACGCCGCCGGGGCCGTAGCCCTCGTAGAGGATCGACTCGATCGCGTCGGCGTCGGCGCCCTCGCCGGTGCCCTTCGCGATCGCGCGCTCGATGTTGTCCTTCGGCATCGAGGCGTCCTTCGCCTTCTGGACCGCGTTCGCGAGCGTCGCGTTCAGCTCAGGGTCGCCGCCGCCCTCGCGCGCCGCGACCGTGATCGCACGCGCGAGCTTCGTGAAGGCCGCGCCGCGTCTCGCGTCGACGATCGCCTTCTTGTGCTTGATTCCCGCCCATTTCGAATGTCCGGCCATGGGCGTGATTGTATGTGCCCGTCCGACGAAAGTGATCCCCCATGCAGCGCTTCCTCTCTCTCCCCCTCCTGCTCGCCGTCGGCGCCCTCGCGCTGGCCGGCTGCGGCGACGACGACTCCGGCGGCTCCGGCGGCACGACGAGCGCGCCCGCCGAGACGTCGACGACGGCCGGCTCCGACGCGCCCGCGACCAACTCCGGCGACGGCGTCGAGGTCGTCATGAAGGGCATCGCGTACAGCCCCTCGACGATCACCGTCAGAGTCGGCCAGGAGATCACCTGGGTCAACGAGGACGACGTGCTGCACGACGTCGTCTCGACCGACGGCGAGAGAATCGAGTCCGAGCTGTTCCCCAACGGCGAGAGCTTCTCCTTCACGCCGACGAGATCCGGCTCGATCCACTACGTCTGCACCATCCACCCGGGGATGGAAGGCAGCATCACCGTCGAGTAGCGCCCCGGCGCGGTTCAGGCGAGCGCGGCGGGATGCGCGCGGTACCAGGCGACCGTGCGCTCCAGCCCCTCGTCGAGCCCGACCGCCGGCTTCCAGCCGGTCAGCTCACGCAGCTTCGACGGGTCGACGTACTGGCGGTCGATCTCGCCGGCCGGCGTGCCGGCCCCGCGCACGTCGGGCGTCACGTCGGTGCCGGCGACGCGGCAGATCCGCGCGACGACGTCGAGGACCGCGTGCGGAGCGCCGCCGCCGGCGTTGAACGCCTCGCCGCGGGCCCGCTCGGCCCCCGGCGCGGCGTCGGCGTCGCGGTCGAGCGCGTCGGCGAGCTGCAGGTAGGCGGCGACGGCGTCCTCGACGTAGAGGAAGTCGCGCTCCGGCGTGCCGTCGGAGCGGATCACCGGCGCCCGCCCGGCGAGCGCGGCGCCGATCGCCTCCGGCACCAGCCGCGAGCGGTTGAGGTCGCCGCCGCCGTAGAGGTTGGCGAAGCGCGTGACGGCGACCGGCAGCCCGTACGTGTGCCAGTAGGAGCGGGAGATCAGGTCGGTCGCCGCCTTGCTGACGTCGTATGGGAAGCGCGGCTCCAGCGGGTGGTCCTCGCGGTAGGGCAGCGTCGCGCTGGCTCCGTATGCCTTGTCGGATGCGGCGACGACGACGCGCTCGGCGCCGTGCAGCCGGCAGGCCTCCAGCAGCGTCCAGGTGCCGCGCACGTTCGTCTCGAAGGTCGCCAGCGGGGAGCGGTTCGCCGTCCCGACGATCGTCTGCGCCGCGAGGTGGAAGACGGTGTCGACCTCGTACTCGCCGAGCGCCCGTGCGACGAGGCCGGGCTCGTTGAGGTCGCCGTGGACGACGTCGAGCGCCTGCTCCAGCCCGCCGTCGAGCAGCAGCGCGCTGCGCGGCGTGCGGTCGCGCTGGAGCACGACGACGCGGTCGCCGCGCTCTGCCAGCGCTCTCACGAGCCAGGCGCCGAGCAGTCCGTAGCCGCCGGTGACGAAGACCGACCTGCTCACGCGCGCACCGCGGCCGGGACCCACGGCGGACGTCCCGCCGCCCACAGGTCGTTCAGCAGGATCGCGTCCTTGTACGTGTCCATGCAGTCCCAGAACCCCTCGTGTCTGTGCGCGTGCAGCGCGCCGGCGGCGGCCAGCCGCTCCAGCGGCTCGCGCTCCAGCACGCTGTCCTGCTCCAGCACGTCGAGCAGGTCCGGCTCGAAGCAGAAGAAGCCGCCGTTGACCCAGTGCTCGGCGCGCGGCTTCTCGCGGAAGCCGCGCACGCGCCCGTCGGCGTCCAGCTCGGCGACGCCGAACTGCAGCTCCGGGCGCACGACCGTCATCGTCGCCAGCCCGCCCGCGGCGACGTTGGCGGCGTGCGCGGCGAGCAGCGCGCGCAGATCGATGTCGGCGACGCCGTCGGCGTACGTGGCGCAGAAGGGCGCGCCCGCGGGGACGCCGGCGGGATCGAGCAGCGCCTGGCGCACGCGCCCGCCGGTCGGCGTCTCCAAGCCGGTGTCGAGGCAGTTCACCTCGACGCCCGCCGGCCACGGTCCGGCGGCGGCGAAGCGCTCGATCAGCTCGCCCTTGTAGCCGGTGCAGAGCACGAAGCGGCGGAAGCCGTAGGCGCGGTAGAGCTCGATCACGTGCCAGACGATCGGGCGGCCGCCGATCTCGACGAGCGGCTTGGGGATCGACTGCGTGTGCTCCTGCAGTCGTGTGCCGCGTCCCCCGCAGAGGATCACGACGGTCAGCTCGCCCGGCTCCATGGGGGCGAGATCATGTCAAAGCACTTCCGCGCCCGCGCCCCATAGGATGCCCGGTACACATGCGCGAAGTCTCACCGAACATCTTCAAGGCCTACGACATCCGCGGGCTCTACGAGCAGGACATCGACGGCGACGTGGCCGAGCTGATCGGTCGCGCGTTCGCGCATGTCCTCGCCGACCTCAGCGGCAAGAAGGTCACCGACCTGACGGTCGCCCTCGGCCGCGACATGCGGCTCACCGCCCCTGAGCTGGCCGCCCGCTATCGCGACGGTCTCGTCCACGAGGGCGTCACCGTCTTCAACGCCGGTCAGGTCGGCACCGAAATGCTCTACTGGCTCGTCGGCTCTCGTGACCTCGACGGCGGCCTGATGTGCACCGCGTCGCACAACCCGAAGGCGTACACGGGCGCCAAGCTCGTGCGCAAGGGCGCGCTCGCGCTCTCGGGCGACAGCGGCATCCAGGACATCCGCCGTCTGATCGAGACCGGGATCCCCGATCCGCTCGGCGGCGGCGACTGCGACTCGGTCCAGATCTACGACGAGTTCCAGCAGGCGGCGCTGTCGTTCATCGACCCCAGACAGGTGAAGCCGCTGCGGGTCGTCGTCGACGGCGGCAACGGCATGGCCGGACCGATGGTCGGCCCGCTGCTGGAGCAGCTCGGCCTCGACCTCGTCACCTCCTACTGGAGACCGGACGGCAACTTCCCCGACCACGAGCCGAACCCGCTGCTGCCGGAGAACCGCGAGTTCATCATCAGACGCGTGATCGAGGAGAGAGCCGACCTCGGGATCGCCTGGGACGGCGACGCCGACCGCTGCTTCTTCATCGACGACACCGGCCGCTTCGTCGACGGCGACTTCCTCACGGCGCTGCTGGCGCAGTCGCTGCTGGAGAAGGCGCCGGGCGCGACCGTCCTCTACGACGTGCGCGCCAGCCGCGCCGTCCGCGACGTCGTGCGCGCCAGCCACGGCACCGCGCTGATGAACCGCGTCGGCCACGCCTTCTTCAAGACCCGTATGCGAGAGACCGCGGCGATCTTCGGCGGCGAGGTCTCGGGCCACTACTACTTCCAGGACTTCTACTGCGCCGACTCGGGCACGATCCCGGCGCTGCTGGTGCTGGAGCTGCTGTCGAGAACGGGCAAGAGACTGAGCGAGCTGCTGGAGCCGCTGCAGAGCAGATACTTCATCTCGGGCGAGATCAACTCGACCGTCGGTGACGCCGAGGCGATCATGAGAGCGATCGAGCGGCGCTGGTCCGACGGCCGCATCCAGCACCTCGACGGTCTCTCGGTCGACTACGACGACTGGCACTTCAACGTGCGCGCGTCGAACACCGAGCCGCTGCTGCGGCTCAACCTCGAATCGCTCGTCTCGGAGGCCGACATGGAGCGGCGCCGCGACGAGGTCCTCGCGCTGATCCGCGGCTGATCAGCCGGATGGACGGGGAGCTGCTCACAGCGGAGGAGGCGCGCGCCGAGGCGGCGCGCGCCGGCATCCACGAGCTGGCGATCCCGACGCCCTTCCTCGTCGGCAGGGTCAACTGCTGGCTGATCGAGGACGAGCCGCTGACGCTCGTCGACTGCGGACCGAACTCCGGCAAGGCGCTTGACGAGCTGGAGCGGGCGCTGGCGCGCCACGGTCACCGCGTCGAGGACCTCAGACTGATCGTGCTGACCCACCAGCACCTCGACCACATCGGCCTCGTCGACGTGCTCGTGCGCCGCTCCGGCGCGGAGGTCGCGGCGATCGACCGGCTCGGCGCGTACCTCGGCGACTACGTCGCGGCGGCGGAGCTGGACGACGCGTTCGCCGTCGCGCTGATGAACCGCCATGGCATCCCGGCCGACGTCGCGCAGGCGCTGAAAGCGGTCTCGACGGCCTTCCGCGGCTGGGGCAGCGGCGCGGAGCTGACGCGGCCGCTCGCCGACGGCGCGACGCTGAGACTGCGCGACCGCACCTTCGAAGTGCTGCACCGCCCCGGCCACAGCCCGTCGGACACCGTCTTCTGGGATGCCGAGCGGCAGCTGCTGATCGGCGGCGACCACCTGATCAAGCACATCTCCTCCAACCCGCTCGTGGCGCGCCCGCTGCCGCTGCCGGGCGAGCGGCCGAGCGACGAGCGGCCGCACGCGCTGCGCAGCTACCTCGACTCGCTTGCGCAGACGCGCGAGCTGCCGGCGCGGATCGTGCTCTCGGGGCATGGCGAACCGGTGACCGACCACGTCTCGCTGATCGACGAGCGCGCCGTGATGACCGAGCGCCGCGCCCGCAAGATCCTCGGCCTCCTGCAGGAGCGGCCGCTGACGGCCTACGAGCTGGCCCAGCGGATGTGGGGCAACGTCGCCGTGACGCAGGCATTCCTGACGCTGTCCGAGGTGCTCGGGCACGTCGACCTGCTGCGTCGCGACGGCAGCGTGCAGGAGCACGAGCAGGATGGCGTCGTGCGCTTCGAAGCGCTCTCCGCACCGGCCTGAACCTGGTCCTGAAGCTCCCAAACCGGCGCACCGCCCGCACGACCGCTGTAGCGTCAGCCACGTGATCGCGGACTCCCCCGACGCGATGCAGGAGATGCTGGTCTGTGCCTGGTGCGAGCGGCCGCTGCACGGCGCCCTCGGGCCCGCCGGCGTGACGCGCCGCTGCGCTGCGTGCGGGTCGCGCACGGGCGTCTGGCCGGCACTGACGCTGCCGCGGCGGCTCGACGCCGGCCACGCAGGCGACACCGCGCTCGCCGCCGCCGGAACGGGCCTCGACGACGCCGCGCTGTCACGCTGCGCGCTCGCGGCCACGCTGCGCGGTCACGCTCATCGCCGCATCGCCCGGCGGGTCGAGCGAATGGCGCCGCCCGGGCCGGTCCTCAACGTCCACGCCGGCATCGACATCACCGAGCTGGGCGGGCGCTACGCGGCGATCGTCTTCTGGCAGTCGCTCGGCCGCGTCCCGGAGCCGCGGACGGCGCTGGAGCACGCTGCCGCGCTGCTGAAGCCGGCCGGCCTGCTGACCGTCGCCCAGCCGGCTGCGGGGCTGCCGGCGCTGACCGAGCGGCTGCGCGGCGGCGCCGCCGCGTCGGCGCAGCGGGTGCGGATCCCGCAGCAGGCGCTCGTCGAGCGGCTGCGCGCGCTCGGCCTGGAGGTGCTGCACGCCGACCGCGCTGGAACCGGTGTCGCGAGCTGGCCGGCGACCCTGCTCGGCGGCGTCGCCTCGGTGCAGGCGCGGCGCTGACCCGCCGCTAGGCGCCCGCGCGCGCCGGGCCGCACGTCTCCTCGACGCAGGCGACCGCTTCCTCGGCGGTGTCGACGACGACGAACCGCTCCATGTCGTCCAGCGAGATCTTGTCACCGGCCAGCAGCGTGTCGCGCAGCCAGTCGACGAGCGGATCCCAGAAGTCGTGGCCGACGAGCACGACGGGGAAGCTGAGGATCTTGCGCGTCTGGATCAGCGTCAGCGCCTCGAACAGCTCGTCGAGCGTGCCGAAGCCGCCCGGCATCACCACGAACGCACGCGAATAGCGAACGAACATCACCTTGCGCGTGAAGAAGTAGTGGAAGTTCAGCGCGAGGTCGATGTGGTCGTTCTGGCCGGCCTCGAACGGCAGGTCGATCGTGAGGCCGACCGACAGCGCGCCGGCGTCCTGCGCGCCGCGGTTGGCGGCCTCCATCGTGCCCGGGCCGCCGCCGGTGACGACGGCCCAGCCGGCCTCGCCGAGCCTCCGCCCCAGCTCGCGCCCGAGCGCGTACTCGAGATCGTCCTCCGACGTGCGGGCGGAGCCGAACACGGCAACCCCGTTGGTGACGTCGGAGAGCGCCCTGAAGCCCATCTCCAGCTCGCCGCGCATCCGCTCGACGCGCGAGGGGTCGGTCGCGATCTCGAGCTGCTGGTCGAGCAGGTCCTGATCTGGCGTCCAGTCGTGCGGGCGCTGCCGGCGACGGTCCTTCACGACTCCCACGCGTGGGGCCGGTAGCCGACGCGGCTGTCGGGCCCCATCAGCAGCTGCGGGTCGCCGCACATCTCCACCAGCCGCGAGAAGTTCCGCTCGGTGATGTGTCTGGCGAGCCAGCGCGGGTCCATCGCGTCGGAGCCCTCTTCGGCGTCTCCGGTCAGGTCGCAGGTGAAGACGATCGACTTCTCGTTCTCGTAGCGGCCGTTGATGATGTTGTACAGCTGCTCCAGCACCCAGTCGGTCGGGCGCGCGACGGCGAGGTCCTCGACGTGCAGGAGCTCGACCGAGGTGAGGCGGTCGATCAGGTCCAGCGTACTGCCGGAGTCCTCGTCGCCGTAGGTGCGGCGGATCTCGTCGAGCAGCCGCGGGCCCGTGTAGATCGCGACCGAGCGGTTGGCCGCGAGCGCCGCCTGCGAGATCAGGTAGGCGAGGTGGCTCTTGCCCGTGCCCGGGCTGCCGAGGAACCACATCCCCTCGCCTCTGTCGAGCATCTCGTCGACGCGCTCGCTGTAGCGCCGCACGGCGCGCACGACGTCCGGCGCGGTGCGCGCGATCGACGGCACTGGCTCGCGTTCGAAGCCGATGTTGCGGAAGCGCTTGGGGATCTCGCGCGAGAGCCGTCTGGAGCGGCGGCGCTGAACCTGCTCTGGCCAGCAGCGGCAACGGTAGGTCTCGTTCGCTTCCCAGTCGACGACCATGCCACTGCCGTCGCAGAGACCGTAGGTGCACGGCTTGAGGGGAGCGCTGCGAGTCGGTTCGACGGCCACGGGCTCAGTGAATCACACGCGCCGCCCGGCGCCTCACGCGCCGCGCGCGCTGCGGGCCCGCGGCGAGGCGCGGCGAGCCGCACGCGCGCGTGGTCGGCGCGCTTCGAGGGGCGGCGCGGAGGTCTCCCCAAAGACCTCCGCGCCGTCGCGCCTCGTCCCCCGTGCGCGGCCGGCGCGACGGCCGCGCTACTGCAACTCCGAACGTGGCGTCTGGAAGCTGGCGAGGAACAGCTCGGCCAGCTGCGCGTCGCCGCTGATGCGCAGGTCGGCGCAGGCCTGGTCAGGCCCGAACGCGCGCGCCCACGCGCCCGGCGTCGCCTTGATCACCGCGTCCGCGCGCTGCGCCGGTCTGTGCGTGACGGCCGCCTCGCCGTCGCTCAGCGCGACGGTGTAGAGGTCGAGCGCGACCTCTAGGTCGTCCTCGACGATCAGCTCCACCTCGCCGTCGACGCCGGTGGGCGGCGCGACGACGCAGCCCGCCAGCCGGAAGAGCGCGGTCACGTCGACCCACTCGTCGGCGTTCGGCGGCGACCACGCCCAGCGCATCGCCCAGCGGACGACCGGACCGAGGATCGCGAGCAGGTCGCGACCGGCGTCGGTCAGGTCGAACTCGACCCGCGGCGGCACCTCGGCGAAGCGCTCACGCGTGATGAGCCCCTCGGTCGCCATCCGGTTCAGGCGCTGCTCCAGCGCACCGGTCGACAGGCCCGGAAAGGCGCGCTGAAGCTCGGACAGGCGTTTGGGCCCGAACGCCAGCTCGCGCACGATCAACAACATCCAACGGTCCCCGATCACCCCCAGAGCACGAGCGTCCGGCGACCACTGCCGCCGTCGTCTGATGCCCGACAGTTCGCATGGCTGCACGACTGATCCCCTCTCGTCAGCTCAACGCGACGCCGGCGCACCCGTGGATGGACGGGCACGCCTCTTCAGCCGACCAGTGACGGGCTTGCACCCCCAAGCCCAGTGCCGGTCTGAAACACCAGCGTCCCCTAGAAACCTACATGACTCTCATTGTCATGTCCACTCGCTGAACGCCTGGCTGAACAGCCAGAAATGCCAGCTGTGACGGAGAGAAACGGTCGAGATCTGTCTGATTGCTAAAGCGATCTTGCACATTCAGCGGCGCATTCGCCCAGCGATCAGCGGCCCGCATCGGATATTGTAAACGCGCACGTATTTGTACGTCGGAGACACCATGACCGGGGCGGACGAGAGCGGGGAAGGCGACGGCGGGACGGCGGCGCGGCAGTTTCTGCCGGCCTCGCAGCGCGAGCGGCTGATCGACGCGATGGCGACGACCGTCGCCGAGCAGGGCTACATCGCCACCTCGGTCGCTGACGTGCTGCGCGCCGCGCGCATCTCGCGCCGCACCTTCTACGAGAGATTCGCCGACAAGGAAGACTGCTTCCTCGCCGCCTACGACCTGATGGTCGAGCTGTGCCTCGGTCGCGTGACCGACGCCTTCGACGCCGCCGAGACGTGGAGCGAGGGGATCGAGGAAGCGCTCGACGCACTGCTGGAGCTGCTAGCCGCCGAACCTGCCTTCGCCCGCCTCTGCGTCGTCGAGGTGCTCGCCGCGGGTCCGCGCGGCCTCGCCCGTCGCGACGCGACGATGCAACGCTTCGCCGCCTTCATCCATGCCGGTCGCGGACAGCTCGGCGGTAGCGCCGAACCGCCCCCCGAGCTGGTCGCCCAAGCGATCGTCGGCGGCATCTACGAACTGCTCTACTCGCACATCGTCCGGGGCGAGTACGGGCGCCTCCCGCAGCTGAGCGACGAGCTGCTGCATTACACCTTCATGCTGCTCGGAACGCCCCGGCGTCCGGTCTGACCCCAGCGCACGGGGCCTCCGCGACCGGCGTCGGAAACGCCGGGAGGTTGTGTTAACTTCTCGCGCTGACGTGCAATGGGTCAGGTGAAGGAGCAGGACATGGATTGGACACCGGCCCAGCTCCCCAGCGGTCGCCACGGGCTGCCGCGGGAGTACGTGGTCAACTCGCAGCGATCACGCCTGCTGGGCGCGGCGGTGCTGATAGCGGGCTCTGAGGGGTACGCCGGCATGACCGTCAGCGCGGTCATCTCCAGAGCCGGGGTCTCGCGCAAGACCTTCTACGAGTTCTTCCAGGACCGCGAGGACATCTTCCTCGCGGCCTTCGACCAGCTGCTCGACCACGCGCTCGACGGCGCGCGCGCCGCCTACGAGACCGGCGGCTCGTGGCCAGAGCGCCTGCACGCCGTCCTCGACGCGGGCCTCAGAGCGCTCGCCGCCAACCCGCATGAGGCGAGCGTCGGCTTCGTCGAAGTGCTCGCCGCCGGGCCGCGCGCGCTGCAGCGGCGCGACGGCGCGCTGCGCGAGTTCATGCAGTTCCTCTCCCCCGGCTACGAGGCGGCCGGCGACGAGGCGCCGATCCCGCCGCTGATGCCCGAGGCGATCGTCGGCGCCGTCTACGAGATCATCTACGCGCGTGTGCTGCAGGAGAGCACGGCAGAGCTGCCGGAGCTGCTGCCGCAGCTGCTGTTCTGCGCGCTGGCGCCGTTTCTCGGCCCGCGCGCGGCCGCTGAGCAGGCCGCTGCGATGCCTCCCCGCGAGGAGACGGAGCGCGAGCGCGCGAGCGCGTGAACGCCCGCGCGGCAGAAGTTCGCTGGACACCGCGCCTTCGCGCGGTCAGGATGGGCGTGAGGGGCGCACGGGGGCAGCAACGGGGCACAGGGGGTGCTGATGTCGGCCGCAGAGTGGATGGCAGCAGACGGGGCGCTGGACAGCGGTGGCGTCGCCGTGATCTTCAGCCGTGCGCTGCGCGACCGCGCGCGCGGCCGCGCGGTCGTCGCGTGCGAGTCGTGGGCGCAGCTCGAGCTGGCCGCACGTGAGGCCGGCGCGCTCCACCTCGCCGTCCAGGCCGGTGCCGAGCGCTCGCTGACGCTGACCTGGATGGGCGCGCTGTCGGTCGCCGGCGTGCTCTGCGAGCAGCTGCTGGAGGAGCTGGAGCAGCTCGAGCGCGACTCCACCGTGCTCGACCCTCCCCCGCTCTCCGCTGCCGTCATCAACGGCTGGGCCGGCGCCTGGTTCTCCGTCAGCGGCCTGCACCGGCTGCGCGCCGAGCAGCTCCGCCGTGCCGGCGACTACGCGGGGGCGCTGGAAGAGCTGGAGGAGGCCAACCGCAGCCCCGACCAGCGGCCGCAGGAGGCGCTGCCGCTGTGGGGGCGCGTGATCCTGTCAGAGTCGCTGCGCCTCGCGGGCGACTTCGAGGGCGCCTACGAGGTCGCCGCGGCCGCCGCCCGCCGCGCCCGTCGCGGCGGCGGCGTACATCCATGGGTCGCCGTGACGGCCGATCGCGCGGTCGCCCGCGCCCAGCTCGCGCTCGGCGAGCTCGACGACGCGCTCGCGCGCTTCCACGCGATGGCGGCCCGCCGCGACCACCGCAACGCCGACGGCGAGGTCGCCTGCCACTTGGGGATCGGCGAGACGCTGCGGCGCCAAGGCAGGCTGGCGGAGGCCGAGAGCCACCTGCTGCGCGCGAGCGCCGACGCGCTGCGCCACGGCCACGTCGTCGGCTGGATCCACGCGCAGCTCGGGATCGCCGAGCTGGAGCGGGCGTGCGGCGTCGACGCGCGCGCGATCTCGGCGCGGATCGACGACGTGCGCGGCCGCCTGCTGCTCGGCGAGCATCCCTGGCTGCGGGTGCGCACCTTCGTGCTCGGCGCGCTCAGCGGCGGCGGCGCGCGCGCCGACCTGCTGCTCGACCGCGCCGAGGAGGAGCTGCCGCGCTTCCACCGCCGCAGCTGCGACCTCGAGCTGGAGCGGGAGCTGGTCGAACGGTGCCGGATCGCCGTCTCGGGCGGTGAGCCGATGGGGCCGATCGAGCTGGACTTCCTGTGAGCCGAGGGCGCGCGCACGCGCCATCCGACTGTGCACCCCGTTTGCGAAACGGGTACACATAGTCCATGGCGACGGCTCTCAAGCTGACCCTCGCGCTGGTGCTGATCGGGTCGCTGCTGCTCGCATACCTCGCGCCGCCACCGGCCAGAGCGGTCGATCTGCGCGTACGCGGGGCGATGGTCGCGATCGGACTGCTCTGCTACGGCATCGCGGCGCTGGCGCTCGTCTCCGGCTCAGTCGTCGCCGGCGTGCTGGCGCTGACGGTCGCCAGCGAACTGGTCTGCGCCGCCGGCTGGCTCGGCCGCGGCGACTCCCCCGGGACCGACGAGGACGAGGGAGGCGGTGGCGGAGGCGGCGGAGGCCGCGGCCCCAAGCCTCCCCCGCTCGATTGGGACTGGGACGCGTTCGAGGCTTCGTTCAGGCGCTACGCGCGCGACCGCGATCGCCAGCCGATCTGATCAGCGCGAGGAAGCGCTCGTGCAGGCGCGTCTCGCCGCTCAGCTCCGGGTGGAATGAGATCGCCAGCAGGCTCCCCTGCTGAACGGCGACGGGGTGGCCGTCGACAGCGGCGAGCACCTCGACCTGCTCGCCGCGCTCCGCCACCCACGGCGCGCGGATGAAGATCGCCCGCACCGGCGGGCCGTCGACGCCCGCGATCTCCAGGTCCTCCTCGAACGAGTGGACCTGGCGGCCGAAGGCGTTGCGGGTCGCGAGCACGTCCATGATCCCGAGGTGGTCGCGGTCGAGCATGATCAGTCCAGCGCAGGTGCCGAACACCGGTGCGCCGGAGGCGGCGAAGGCCCGCAGCGGATCGCCGAGGCCCTCGCGCTCGATCCCGAGCGTCATCGTCGTCGACTCGCCGCCCGGGATCACGAGACCGTCGAGGTCATCGAGGTCCGCCGGGACGCGGACCTCGCGCACCTCGGCGCCGAGACCGCGCAGCATCGCGGCGTGCGCCGCGAAGTCGCCCTGCAGCGCCAGGACGCCGACGAGGGCGCTCAAGCGGTCCTCTACCAACCGCGCTGCGACAGGAGCTGCTCGGACTCGAGCTTCGAGGTCTCGAGGCTGAACATCGCCTGGCCGAGACCGGTCGACGCCGCCGCGACGCGTTCGGCGTCGGCGAAGTGCGTCGTCGCCTCGACGATCGCGCGGGCACGGTGCTCCGGGTTCTCCGACTTGAAGATGCCGGAGCCGACGAAGGTGCCCTCGGCGCCCAGCTGCATCATCAGCGAGGCATCGGCCGGGGTCGCGATGCCGCCGGCGCAGAACAGCACGACGGGCAGCTTGCCGTTGGCGGCGACCGAGCGGACGAGGTCCAGCGGCGACTGCAGGTCCTTGGCGGCGGTCGCCAGCTCGGCGTCGTCGAGTCCCTGGAGGCGCTTGATCTCACCCTTGATCTTGCGCATGTGGCGCACGGCCTCGACGATGTCGCCGGTGCCGGCCTCGCCCTTGGAGCGGATCATCGCCGCACCCTCGCCGATCCGCCGCAGCGCCTCGCCGAGGTTGGTCGCGCCGCAGACGAACGGGACCTTGAACGCCCACTTGTCGATGTGGTGCGTCTCGTCGGCGGGCGTCAGCACCTCCGACTCGTCGATGTAGTCGATCTCGAGCGACTCGAGCACCTGCGCCTCGGCGAAGTGGCCGATGCGGGCCTTCGCCATCACGGGGATGGTGACGGCCTCCTGGATGCCCTTGATCATCTCGGGATCGGACATGCGAGCGACGCCGCCGTCGCGCCGGATGTCGGCCGGGACGCGCTCCAGCGCCATCACGGCGCAGGCGCCTGCGGCCTCGGCGATTCTCGCCTGCTCGGGGGTGACCACATCCATGATCACGCCGCCCTTGAGCATCTCGGCGAGGCCGGCCTTGACAGTGAACGTTGCTTCGTCGCGCATTGCTCGGAATATAGCTGCGACCCTCGGCCAGAGGCATTCCGCCAGCGTCCAACGCGGACTGCCTCGACGCACCGCCGTGGAGCACCGCTAGCATCGCCGGCCGTGTCCGACGCAGCGATCTTCCTGCCACGGGGCGACGGCCGCTACCAGCCGACCGAGCTGGCACGCGGTCCGTGGGATCCCGGCGCGCAGCACGGCGGTGCTCCCGGCGGCCTGCTCGCGGGCGCGCTGGAGCTCATTCCCAGCGACGTGCCGATGGCCGTCGTCCGCCTGACCTACGAGTTCATACGGCCGGTGCCGCTGACCGAGCTGCGGGTGGAGACGCGGATCGCGCGCCCGGGCGGCCGCGTCCAGCTCGTCGAGGCGCTGCTGCACGCCGGCGAGACGGTCGTCTGCCGCGCCGTCGCGCTGCGGGTTCGCACGGCCGGCGTCGCGGCGCCGGAGGGGATCGACCCCGCGCCGCGGGTGCCGGGGCCGGAGCAGAGCGACCCCGTGCGGATGGCGCTGTTCGAGCAAGGGCCGACGATGTTCGCGCGCGACGGCATGGAGGTGCGGATGGCGCGCGGCCTCTTCGACGAGGTCGGCCCGGCGGTCGCCTGGTTCCGCCTGCGCGCGCCGCTGGTCGCGGGTGAGCCGACCAGCCCGCTGCAGCGGCTCGTCTCCGCCGCCGACTTCGGCAACGGCATCAGCGCGGCGGTGCCGTGGAGCAGCCACCTCTTCATCAACCCGGACCTGACCGTCTACGTCGAGCGGCTGCCCGACGGCGAGTGGGTCGGCCTCGACGCGAAGACGCGGATCGGCTCCGCTGGGGCGGGCCTGGCGGAGAGCGTGCTGTTCGACGTCCGCGGACGGCTCGGCCGCGGGCTGCAGGGTCTGTACGTCGCCGAGCGCTGAGCGCGAGCCTGCGCAGGCCCGGCGACGTGAGGACTACTTCAGCCGGTAGGCCTTGATGCGCATGTCGTACTGCTGCGCATCGCGCGAGTAGACGCCGTACGCCAGCGCCTGGATCAACGACAGCAGCGCCGTGTGCGAGCGCACGTAGGCGGGGCTGTTGGAGGAGTAGTAGAGCCGCACCCGCGCCAGCCGAGCGACCTCGGAGAGCGTCGCGTCGGTGATCGCGATCGTCGGCGCTCTGCGATGACGCGCGAGCTTCATCGTGCGCGCGATCAGCGGATGCGGGCGACCGGCGGAGAGGCCGATCACGAGCGTCGTCTCATCGATCCGCGAGAGCCGGCCGAGCGCCTCCTGAGAGGGGCTGGCGACGACCTCGGCACGGATGTCGAGCAGCGACAGCAGGTGCCGCAGATAGCTGGCGAAGAAGGCCATCTGGTCGGTGCCGGCGATCAGCACCTTGCCGGCGGTCGCGATCGCCTCGATCGCCGCCTCGACCTCGCTGCGCGAGAGCTTGCGCGCGGTCTCCTCGACGTTGACGTGGTCGGTCGCGAGCGCCGTCTCGTACTCGGTCTGGTCGAGCGAGAAGAGCGGCGCGGCGGCGGCCGCGTCGGCCGCCGGCACGCTGCCGGCGCCGGCAGGACGGCGACGGTACTCGTCGCGCGCCGCCTGCTGCAGCTCCGGGAAGCCCTCGAAGCCGAGCGCCTGCGAGAAGCGCACGACGGTGCTCGACGACGTGGACGCGCGGCGGGCCAGCTCCTCGGCCGTCTGGAAGGCGGCTTCGTCGAGGTGGTCGACGATGTACTGCGCGACATCCTTCTGAGAGCGCGAGAACTCGTCGAAGCGGGCGGTGATGTAGTCGGAGAGCGCTTGGTGGCCGTGCGGTGGCGGCGGCGCTGTGGGAGTCGTGGCGGTGGCTCGCTTCATAGGCAGCGAAGGTTTCGACGCACGCCGGGCCGCTCCTGCACGATGTGCGCTCACCGACCTCTCCGCGCGCGCTCCCGCGGCGCCGGTCCAGGACGACAGTCTCTAAGCTGGCCGGCCGATGCAGACGATTCCCACAAAGCTCTCCGGCCTGCGGCTGCTGGAGCCGCGCGTCTTCGGCGACCACCGCGGCTTCTTCGCGGAAACGTTCCGCGCCGACGCGTGGGCGGCGGCCGGCGTCGACGTCGAGTTCGTGCAGGACAACCACTCGCGCTCGCACCGCGGCACGCTGCGCGGCATGCACTTCCAGACCTCCCCCGGCCAGGCGAAGCTGATCCGCTGCTCGCGCGGCTCGATCGTCGACGTCGTCGTCGACCTGCGCAGAGCGTCGCCGACCTTCGGCGAGTGGGAGGCGGTCGTGCTCGACGACGAGACGATGCGCCAGCTGTTCGTGCCGGTCGGCTTCGCGCACGGCTTCATCGTCACGAGCGAGGTCGCCGACGTCGCCTACAAGTGCTCGAACTACTACGACGCGGCGACGGAGTCCGGCATCGCCTATGACGATCCCGAGGTCGGGATCGAGTGGCCGGCCGGTGTCGAGCCGATCGTCTCCGAGCGCGACGCGAACGCCCCGCGGCTGTCCGACGTGGCCGGCACGCTGCCCTTCTGAGCTGCGAGAAAGGCCGGCGGCGACGCCGCCGGCCGATGCGATGAGGCGGTCAGCCCTCGATCGGGGCGTTGCGCAGCTCTGCGTTCTGCGCGCGCTCGCCGGCGACCTGCGCGACGGCGTAGACGATCAGGACGTTCGCGACGACGCCGATCCCGAGGAAGGTGATCAGCAGCGCGATCGTGTAACTGGTGGCGGTGGACATCGCAAACGTCAACATGTGCAGGAGCTTATCCCACGACTGCGCGCGCATGCGCCGTGGCCGCACGCGTGGGCGGCGTTCACACGCTGGTGGCGAACACGCCGGAGCGATCGGGTAGCGTGTGACCGATGGAGTCCTCGCCCGAGCGCCCCTGCCCGAGCTGTTCGGCGCCCGCCCAGGAGAACCAGCGCTGGTGCCTCGAATGCGGGGCTGAGCTGCCGCAGACCTCGCGTCGCTCGACGCTGAAGCCGGTCGTCGGCATCGCCACCACGCTGACCGTGCTCGTCGGCGCCGCCTCGGCCGCCGGCTTCACGTTGCTGCAGGACGGCAAGCAGCCGCCGCCGCCGGCGACGACGGTCGCGCAGCAGCCGCCGCCGGTCACGACCCCCTCGGTCGAGACGCCTCCGCCCGCTGACACAACGCTGCCCGACACGAGCGACGACCTGACGCTTCCCGACAGCAGCGCCGACAGAACCGGCGGCGGTGGCGGAGGTGGCGGGATCGGCTCCGGCGGAGGTGGCACCTCCACCCCGCCCGTCGACAACACCGTCCCGGACTACTCCGACGACGTCGACACCTCGACGCCGAACCCGCCGCCGCCCGACGACTCCGACGAGGACGTCGACAGCGATGACGGCAGCGTCACCGACGACAGCGGCGACGAGAGAGCGACCGAGAGAAGACCGGCGCAGCCGAGACTGAGAGAGACCAACATCGCGCTCGGCGCGGTCGCCGTCCCCTACGCCCCGTACGCGAGCGGCGACGAGGATCTCGGTGACGCCGGCGCGATCGTCGACGGCTCGACCTCGACGTCGTGGAGAACGCCCGTCTTCGAGGATCCCGCGGCTCATCCCCAGCTCGGCGTCTACGTCGACCTGGCCGGCGCGGAGAGACTGACCAAGCTGGTGCTGAGCACCCCGACGCCGGGGATGTCGTTCGAGGTCTACACGGCCAGAAGCGGTCCGCCGAAGTCGATCACCGCCGCCGGCTGGTCGCACGTCGCGACGAAGACCAACTCGCCCGGCAAGACGACGATCGAGCTGCCGGCCGGGACGACCGCGCGGTTCGTGCTGATCTGGGTCACCGGGCTGCCCGCCGGGTCAGACCACGCGGCGATCAGCGAGCTGCAGATCTTCTCCAAGCAGCCCGTGTAAGCGCGGGCGCGCCGTCTTCGCGGGCCGGCGAGCCCGTGGCGCCTGGGCGCGCCCATCTCACCACTGAACAGTTCGAGACGGTTGCCACTTGAACGTGAGCGTCTTGACTGACAAGCTGATCTCTCCCATCCGCACGATTCCTGGAGGAGGTCGCGTCAACCGGCCGGTCCGCCGTTTGGCGGGTGTGCCAGCAGGCAAAGGTGGGGACCTTTGCGTTCAGAACCTGCTGTGACACCGCCAAGTTCGTGCAAGTGCAATTGGGGGGCGCAATACAGGAGGAGCAGTATGTGCAAGACGGCACGGGAGTTCGTCACCGGCATCGGTGAGTGCGTCAGCGAGTACGAGACGGTGCTCGAAGGCGCGAGAAAGCTTGCCGCGTTCGGGGTCGAGGCGCTCCCGATCTGCGGAGACGACCGCAACGTCGTCGGCATGTTGTCCGAGCGCGACGTGGTCCGCGTCGTCGCCGAGCGCCGCGACCCCGACTCGGTGCGGATCGGGCTGCTCGCCCACCGCGTCTCCGTCGTCGACGCCAACGCGCCGCTCAGCGATGTGTGGACGACGCTCGTCGAGGGCGACCTTGACAGCGCACCGGTGACCGACGAGGGCCGTCTGATCGGAATGCTGCGACGCACCGATCTGCCGGAGCGGTCGGCCGTCGGGGATGCCGGGCTCGCCCGCGAGATCGCGCGCGTCTGAGCCCGACCCGACGGTCAGGAGAGTTGGCACGGCGCCCCGCTGGTCGGGGCGCTGTCAGTTAAATGACGCGGCCGGGGCGGATCCCATCCGCACGCCCCGGCCGCGTCGAGCGTGAGGCTGGCACGTAGCCTCACACCGGGTGTTCCCGGGGGAGGGAACCCTGCGGGCGCACAGCGCTCGGACGAGAGGTACCGAGGTGTCGTACGCCCGCACGACTCCGTCGTGTCGCTTTGCATGGCCCCGTGCCGCCGATGCGCAGAAAAACTATAAACGTCTCCGTCTTCTGTTGTCAACGCGCTGCACAGCGGCTACTGTCGGCCTCGTGGGACCACAGCTCGATCCCCTGCCGGCGGTGCCGTCACCTCCGCTCCGCTTTACGGCGCAATCGCGTCGCGAGCGACTGATCGCGGCGATGGCGCATGTCGTCGCCGAGGACGGCTATCGCGCGGCATCGGTCAGCAAGGTGGTCGCGGGCGCGGGCGTCTCGCGCAACAGCTTCTACGAGCACTTCGCGAACAAGGAGGAGTGCTTCCTTGCGGCGTACGACGCGACCGTCGAGCGGGTGATGGCGCGCGTGCGGACCGCAACGCTGCCGACCAGCTCGCGTCGCGCCGCGCTCGAGGCCGGCTTCGCCGCCTTCCTCGGCTTCGCAGCGGCGGAGCCGGATCTGGCGTGGCTGTGCGTCGTCGAGGTGCTCGCGGCCGGGCCGCGCGCGCTCGCGCGCCGGGATGAGGCGATGCGCCGCTTCGCCCTCTTCCTCGAGGAGAGTCGCAGCGACGACGACCGGCCGGCCGTCCCGCACGTGATGACGGAGGTCGTCGTCGGCGGGATCTACGAGGTGATCTACGCGCGGATCCTCAACCGCCAGGCGGCGACGCTGCCGGAGCTGGTCCCAGACGTGCTGTACGTGTGGCTGGTGCCGTTCATCGGCGTCACCCGCGCCGCCGCCGCGCGAGCGGCCGCGGCGCGGCGGATCGCGCCCGCCGCCGGCCCGCTGCTGGCCGTCGCACCCGACCTCGGACGAACGGGCAGGACATAGATGTTTTCAGAGCGTGTCTATGGTCGCCAGGTGGCCGCAGCCTCAGATCGATCACCGCAGCGCCTTCCGCGCGGCCGTCACGGGCTTCCGCGCCGCTTCATCGTCCACAACCAGCGGGAGCGGATGCTGCTCGCGGTCGCCGAGGCGGTCGCCGAGCAGGGCTACGCCAACACGACCGTCGCGGACATCATCGCCCGCGCCCGTCTCTCGCGCCGCACCTTCTACGAGCACTTCACCGACAAGGAGGAGTGCTTCCTCGCCGCCTACGACACCGTCGTCGAGCAGATGCTCACGGGCGTCGGGCACGCGTACGAGCACGCCGGCAGAGAGTGGACCAGCCGCGTCCACGACGGTCTGGAGGCGTTCGTCAACTATCTCGTCGACGAGCCGGCGTTCGCACGCATGTGCATCGTCGAGGTCGTCGCCGCGGGCCCGGAGGCGCGCGGTCGGCGCGATGCGGCGATGCGCGTCTTCGTCGACTTCCTGGAGCCGGGCAGAGAGCAGGCGCCGAGAGACGTCGTCGTGCCGGAGCTGGCGGCCGACATAGTCGTCGGCGGGATCTACGAGATCATCTACACGCGCCTGCTGCGCAACTCGGCGGAGGAGCTGATCGAGATGCTCCCCCAGCTCGTCTACTGCGCGCTGGTGCCGTTCGTCGGCCACAGAGCGGCCGACAGAGCGGTGCGCGAGAACGAGGCGCGCCGCGCCGCGGAGGCTGGCTCCAGCTCCGAGGACAGTTGAACAGTGTCGGCGCCGGCCCGCTCTGGTAGCGTCGCTTCCTGCAGGGCCCAGTAGCTCAGTTGGTTAGAGCAGCAGACTCATAATCTGTTGGTCCTAGGTTCGAGTCCTAGCTGGGCCACCTTCCACGAAGGCCCCGCCACGGCGGGGCTTTCGTCGTTCTTGGGCCGCTGGCGACGGCGCGCGGGGTGACCAAGAGTGCCCCTAGCCGATCCATTTGATCTACTTTGGGTCGTGCTCGCTCCCTCCACCCCGTACCGCGTCGTCGTCATCGGTGCGGGGTTCGCCGGCTCGGCGACCGCCGTCCAACTGCTGCGCGCGTGGCAGGGCGGGCCGTTGGAGCTGACGTTGCTGGAGCGGACGCGCGACTTCGGGCCCGGCGTCGCCTTCTCGACCCCTGATCCGCGTCACCTGCTGAACGTCACCGCCGCCGGGATGAGCGCGCTGCCGGACGCGCCGCGCGACTTCCTCGACTGGCTGCACGCGCGCGACGCGACCGCCCATGCCGGCACGTTCGCGCCGCGGCTCGCCTACGGCGCGTACCTGCGCGAGCTGCTGGCCGGAGCCGCCGCCCGGCTTCCGGGAGTCGTGACCTTCCAGCGCCGCGACGACGAGGCGCTGCGGATCGTCGACGGCAGAGACGAGCGCCCGGCGACGGTCGTGACGCGTGCCAGCGGCGAGCTGACGGCCGACGCCGTCGTCGTCGCGGTCGGCGTCAACCGGCCGCGCACTCCCCCGGGCGCCGCCGACGGCCTGCTCGACCACCCCGGCTACGTCGCCGACCCCTGGGACCACGCGCGGATCGCCGCGCTCGCGCGCCACGAGCGGGTGCTGATCGTCGGCAGCGGGCTGACGATGGTCGACGTCGCGGTCACGCTCGGCGGCGAGCACGACGAATCGCCGGAGCTGATCGCGCTCTCGCGCCGCGGTGTGCTGCCGCGCGCCCACCGCTCCACCCCGCCCGCGCACGTGACGCAGTTCCGCCCGCCGCTGGGCCCGCTGACCGCCGACCGCCTCGCGGCGCACGTCGAGGCGGCCGCGCTCGCCGAAGTCGCCGCCGGCGGCGACTGGCGCTCCGCGATCGACGGCGTGCGACCGCACACGCAGGCGCTGTGGCAAGCGCTGCCGCTCGGCGAGCAGGCGCGCTTCCTCGCCCGCCACGCGCGCCGCTGGGAGATCCACCGCCACCGCATGGCGCCCGGCGTCGCCGCGCGCGTGCGCGAGCTGCGCGACAGCGGCCGGCTGTCGCTGCGCGCGGGCTCGCTGCAGCGGATCGAGCCGCTCTCCGACGACGCGATCGAGGTCGCCTACCGCACCGAGACCGGCGTCGAGCAGCTGCAGGTCGGCGCCGTCGTCAACTGCACCGGCCCCGACCCGGCGCCCGGCGCCGACGGCGACCCGCTGCTCTCCAGCCTGATCGAGGACAGGCTCGGCCGCGCCGGGCCGCTCGGGCTGGGACTCGACTGCGGGCCCGACGGCGAGCTGCGCGACTGCGACGGCCACCCCTCCACCCGACTCTTCACGCTCGGCGCGCTGCGGCGCGGCCAGCTGTGGGAGACGACCGCGGTGCCCGAGATCCGCTGCCAGGCGGCCGACCTCGGCCGCCTGCTGGCGGTGCGCGGCGCCGCCGTCTCCGCGCAGCGCGCGGTCGCCTAGCGGGCGAGACGCCGCGCGAGGGCGGCGGTCGGCGCCAACGTGAGCGTCACCTCGGCGCCGTCGCTGCTGGTCGTCGCCGCGCTGCCGCCCGGCAGCGTCCAGGAGCCGGCAGTGCCGGCCGGCTTGGCGTCGCGCGCGCCGCGCAGCCCGCCGCCGAGCGCCGCCGGCACCGCGCCGGCCCCCGCGCGCGGGTCGAGCCGCAGCAGGTCGG